>CALKXS010000030.1 GCA_938003745.1 uncultured Algibacter sp. | reverse complement strand
GTACCTTGGCGAAGATCAAAGCGTTTTTCCATCTGAACACTAGAAATACTCTTGCTACTTGTACTCATTTCAAAAACAATACAAAAAGCCTTATGTAAACCAAATTTTACTTTATGGAATAGAGTATTAGCAGTAGCTTTTTCTACATGATTACAACTATAGCAATGGTAAGTGTATCCAGATTTCTCACAGCCTTTAGTTGAACCACATTTGGTACAAGTAAAACCATTTGACCATTTCATAGCTGTGAAATAAGCCTTATAAGAATCATCATTTGGTAATTCTTTGATAAAGTTTAGTATGCTTTGTTCTTCTATAACTTTCATAAACTCTAATTTTAGTGACTTAAAATACAGAAATTAAACGACCAACTCAGTAATTTTTAATTAAAAAGGAAGAGTAAGTGGTAATTTTTAACGAATTTTATAGTTTGAAAAAAGTTAATAAAATTGAAAGGCTTTATTAATGAAAATGATTACAAATAGTAATACTCAATAATTTTGAAAACTTCAATAAATCCTTTAAAAGGAAACGCCTCTTATAAAGAATTATCATTTCTAATGATAGTGTGTACATTAACAATTTTTGTAACGTCATGTAAAGAAGTAAAGGATGAATATGTATCGGTTTCAACAGAAGAGAAATCTGTATTTCTTTCAGGAAAACAAATTCCTGATAATCATTTTTTAGGCGACGAAACCTGTAAAACTTGTCATACCGAAGAATTTGATAAATGGCAAGGGTCTCACCATGATATGGCTATGCAAGAGGTAAATGAAACTTCTATTTTAGGGAATTTCAACAATGAAATATTTAAAAGCCAAGGTGTAACTTCAAGGTTTTACAAAAAAGCAGATGAATTTTATGTAAATACAGAAGGGAGAGACGGAAAAAATCATGATTATAAAATAGAATATGTTTTTGGTATAACACCTTTGCAACAATATATAGTTAAATTTCCTGATGGCCATTATCAATGTCTAAGGACAGCTTGGGACTCTGTTAAAAATAAATGGTTTGATTTGTATCCAGACTTTAAGGTAGTGCATTCAGAGTGGTTGCATTGGTCTAGAGGTGGTTTGAGTTGGAATACTATGTGTTCTGATTGTCATTCTACCAATGTTAGAAAAAATTATGATGAAGCAACGCATAGTTATGATACTAAATATGCTATTATAAATGTGAGCTGTGAAGCATGTCATGGGCCAGGGAAACAACATGTTGCAGATGTAGAAAAGTTAGGCGATACTTATAAACCTTCTGGTTCTTTAAAAATGACATTAGATACAGCTCCTAAAGATTTAGTAGATCAATGTGCAAGATGCCATATGCGTCGTGAGCAGTTTTCTGATAATTATAATTTTGAAGGTACTATGCTAGATCATTATTCGCCTCAATTAATTACAGAACGGTTATATCATCCAGATGGTCAAATTTTAGATGAAGATTATGTTTATGGTTCATTCGTTCAAAGTAAAATGTATCATAATGATGTAACTTGTACAAATTGTCATAATGCACATTCATTAAAGTTAAAGTTTGATGGTAATAATTTGTGTACACAATGCCACCTTCCAGAAACTTATAATACACCAAGCCATCATTTTCATGAGTCAGGAACAGATGGTGCACAATGTATTAATTGCCATATGACAGGAAAGATATATATGGGTAACGATTTTAGAAGAGATCATAGTTTTAGAATTCCAAGACCAGATCAAAGTTTAAAATATGGTACACCAAATGCTTGTACACAATGTCATGAAGATAAAGATGATCAATGGGCTTGGGATACTTTTAAAAAACAACACGGTGAGCCAGATTACACACATTTTTCAGATTTGTTAGCACCTGGTATTACTAGAAAAGCTAATGCTTTATCTCCATTAACAGAATTAGTTAAGGATACTATTTATCCAGATATTGCTAGAGCTTCAGCTGTTATGGCAATGAGTAATTATATAAGCGAAGAGACTGTTAATAATCTTTTGAGTTTTTTAAATGATGAGTCGCCTTTAGTACGTGGGGCTAGTTTAGATGTGTTAAGTGAAATAAATACACTTGATTATGCAAAAGCTTTTTTACCATTATTGAAAGATGAAAAACGATCAGTGAGAGTAAAAGCCTTTTTTGCTGTAAGCGAATTAAATGAAATGCAAATACCAGAAGATTATAAAGTTGTTTATAATAAAGTAGAAAAGGAATTTAATACCTATTTGAAAATTAATGCGGATTTTACTGGAGGTCGCGTAAGAAGAGCAAATCATTATTTAAAGAAAGGAGATGTGAAAAGCGCCATTACATGCTATGAAAATGCTTTGGAATTAGATAATTTAAATAATATTGCTAGAACCAATTTAGCTAATCTGTATTACAGAAATGGAAATATGGTTAAAGCTGAAGAGGCTTTTAAAACCATTATAAGGCAAGAGCCAAATTTTGGGCAAACGTATTACTCTTACTCGTTACTATTAGGCGAGTTGAACAGAATTGACGAAGCTATTGTGCAAATGGAGAAAGCTATTTTGTATGCGCCAGATAATATCAGGTTTTATTACAATTTAAGCCTTTTATATGATAAGTTAAGCAAGTTTAGTCAAGCTGAAGAGATTATTGTCAAAGGTCTTAAGGTAGAGGCTAATAATGAAAATTTATTATACGCCTTAGCTTATATTTATTCTAAAAATAATCAAGTAGAAAAAGCAAAAAATGTTACCGAAAGATTAATAAGTTTGTATCCTAATAACCCGCAGTATAAAACTTTTTTTCAACAGTTAAGTACTGCTCAATGATATTGAGATATTTATATCTTTTTTTAGCTTTTTCTTAGATAAAATACTTGTCTCTTTTTTGTAACAATATGAGTGTTTATTCGTCTAAGTAATATATTTCGTAAATTTGTATGGGCAATATAGAAAATGCAATTATGTTTAATCACCTCGAATCTCCATTAGATATTCAAATTAGTTTTAATAAACTATTAGAACGTTATGAAGACCTTGCAAAAAGTGAGGACTCTTTTATTGCTGCTAAGGCAAAACGCATTTTGGAAGAGCAAAAGCCGTATCCAAAGTTAAGAGAGGGATTCTCAGATTTTTCACTTTTAGAAACTTATAAAAAACAAATTGGAGTTATACTTCAAGATTCATTTAGTGCGGTTTTAACAGATAACGAAATAAAAACGGCATCTGTTCCGTTTCAAAATATCATATTTAATTCTTCTAAACGGTTTCAGAAAATAATAGAAACTGCTGGCGATGATTTTAGTCTTGAGATTAAAAACATGCCAGAAGATGATACGTATATTATCGCGTGTACAGTTATTTTGAATTTTTGTTATGGCTATAATTTAAACTTCAAAAGACCTTTTTATTATCAAATACCTGATTCTAATGGCGTATTGCGTTTTTATAAAATTTTATATAACGCAGATTTTACTGAAATTACCCCAACAGACAAAGCAAAAAAGATAACAGAAGATGATTTTAATGAGTTGTTGGATAATTATGAGAATATAGAAATGTGGAAAGAAAAATTCCCGCCAAATAGTTATATTTTTAAAGGTTTTGTTATTTCTAATATTTTTGATGTAACTGATGATCAGTCTATTTCAAATATAAAATCTACTTTAATAGGTGAGGATAAGCGTAAAGCAGAGGGTTTTATGGATGATTTCCATGAAATATTTCGTTCTCTTTTAGGTCTTAAAAACCTTCAAGTTGGTTTTTCAATTTATAATGAAGAAGAAGATAGATTTGAGCGTGTTTATGGTGTGGGAATTAATAGTTTCTTATTGGATAAACTAGAAACAGCGTCATGTTCTGATGCTTTGTGTAGCTGGTCTTATGATAGGTTATTGAAAGAGAATAAGTTTTTTACAATTTCGGACGTTGATAAAAGTTTTGGAAAATGTGAAGAAGCTGCTCCCCATATAAGAGTATTGCATGAGCAAGGTATTAAGAGTGCTATTTTTGCTCCTATAGCAAATGAAATTGGTTTAATGGGGATTCTAGAAATTGTTTCAGAAAAGCCTAAAGTACTTAATAGTATTATGGCTAATAAATTGACAGAGGTTATGCCATTTATTATTTCGGCAGTTGAGCGTTCTAAAGCAGATGAAGAAAATTTAATTGAAGCTATCATTCAAAAAGAATGTACATCTATACACCCTAGTGTGCACTGGCGTTTTGCAAAAGAGGCAAAAGAATTTATAAAGTCTGAATTTAATGGAGATAAAGCTGCTTTTAATAAAATAGCCTTCGATAATATTTATCCGCTTTATGGACAAATAGATATTAAAGGCTCTTCAGAGGCAAGAAATAAAGCCACCAAAGCAGATTTGTCGTTACAACTTAATGTAGCCAAAGACGTTTTTATTAGTGCTATAGAAAATGAAAATTTACCGATATATGAGCAATTTGTGTATCAAATAGATGAGTTTTTAAGTCGTTTAGAAAAGAACTTTCAAGTAGACAGTGAGCAGCAAATTTCAGAATTCTTTAAGCAAGATGTTGAACCAACTTTAAAGCATCTTTTTGTATTAGATACCCTAAAACCCAAAATTAATGCTTATTTTGATAAGATTAACGACAAGGTAGATTTATTGTATAATCACAGAAAGGAGTATGATGATACTGTAGCTATGATTAATAAAGAAATGGCTTCTTTGTTAGATAAAAAACAAGTTGAGGCACAAAGTATGTATCCGCACTATTTTGAACGTTTTAAAACGGATGGTGTAGAGCATAATATGTACATAGGAGAGTCTATAACTAAAGAGGATAGTTTTAATCCAATCTATTTATATAATCTTAGATTATGGCAGTTACAAGTAATGTGTGAAATGGAGAATGAATATTATCAAATGCAATCGAAATTCCCTGTTGCTTTAGACGTAGCATCAATGATCTTGGTTTTTAACCAACCATTATCTATTAGTTTTAGAATGGATGAAAAGCAGTTTGATGTAGATGGAACTTATAACGCACGTTATGAAATTGTGAAAAAACGTGTAGATAAAGCTTATATAAAAGGAACTAGAAAACGTATTACAGATAAAGGGAAAATAACTATTGTATATTCTCAAAAACAAGACGAAATAGAATATCTAAGATATATTAAATTTTTACAGTCTAAACATTACTTAGATAATGATGTGGAAATTCTAGAGTTACAAGATTTACAAGCTGTAACTGGTTTAAAAGCATTACGAGTAAGTGTGTTGTATCATAAAAATGAAGACGACAAAGAGTTTTATACTTATGATGATTTAATGAAGGAGATAAAAGCTTAAGTATAACTTGTATCCCTATCATAATAAAATAAAATCGAGAATAAATAACAGTGAATTAATCAGGTTTGAGTATGTTGAAGCATACAAAGCTATTTCTCCATGCTTACTTCTGTACTTTAATACAAAACCATATATTAGACCAATTCGTGAACATCGATTTGAAGAATACGAAATAATTTTAAAGGATATTAAATTTTAATATCCTTTTTTTTATAGTGTCTTCCATACCATAATAAAGCACCAGTAATAGGTAAACTAGCGGTTAATAGACTTATAATAAAAGCTATTATTTTTCCAATTATTCCTCCAATTGCTCCAATATGTATGTCGTAATTCATCCGTAATATCTTTTCAGGAACTTTGGCATCTAAGTATTTTCCATAAACACCAGGGGTTTCAATTTCTTTTAGCGTATTTTGATCGAAAAAGCGAAAATCAGAATCGTAAAACAAATCATTGCTGTTTGAAACTTCAATGTAAATACTAGATGAATCTGATTCTGGATAATGCAATTCAAAACTTTCTGCATTTGGTGATTCTTTTTGAAGTTTTAGTATAAGTTTATCAATAGGAAGAATGTCATCATTATTAACGATTTCACTTTCGTTTTTTGGGACGATAAATTGTGGAATTTTATCACCACCTGTAGAAACATAAATCACATATTTTAACCAATTATATGACATTATAGAGCCTGTGAAAGCGAGAACTAGGGCTAACGAACAGATGTAAAAACCAATAACGGTATGTAAATCGAAGTTTTTACGTTTCCAACGTGTTGTAGATTTCCAATCAAACTTTAGGCGCTGCTTTAAGTTTTTTCGTTTTTTAGGTATCCAAAGTATAAATCCAGAAATTATTATTAGTAGAAAAATTAAAATAGAAGCACCAACTACTTGTTCTCCTATCGCTTTAGGTAACCACATGCGTATGTGACCTTTTAAAATAAAGGCAAAAAATCCGGAAAGGTGATTGTCTATCTGAATTACTTCACCAGAATACGGGTTTAAAAATATACTTTGATAAAATTCAGGTTCAGCATCGTAAAAAATAACTTCTACAGCATCATCTTCTTTTTTAAATACAGTTCCATGGATTGTGTTATTGGGGAATACGTTTTCTACTAATGTCTTTACTTCTGTTGGCGTTAATATAGCTTGATCTAGAGGTGTTACTTTTTTGTAATCATCGTAAAGATTTTCAATTTCAGTTCTAAACGCCCAACAACAACCGGTTATAGCAACAATAAAAACCACAATGCCAGTTGCTAATCCTAATATTTTGTGAAGAGTGAGTATCTTTTTTTTTAGGCTCATAGTATAATGTAGGGAAGGCAACCTTAAAGAAAGATTGCCTTAGTGAACATGTGTTATTTGTTAAAATTTATAATCTAAGGTAGCAATAAACATTCTAGTTTGTTGAGGTGTTAATGTGCTCCAGCCAGAATAATAAGCTTCATCCGTTAGGTTATTCCCTTTAAGGCTAATTCTAAAAGTGTCAGATTCATAATAAATTGAAGCGTTAAAAACAGTGTAAGCTGGTAATGTAAAGCCTCCAGAATTTGTGTAATCACTCATTGTATCGTAATCACTGGCTCCATTAAATCCAGCTCCAACTCCAAAGTTTTTAGCGAAACCTTCTTTAAATTTATAGTCTCCCCAGAAATTGTAAAGCACATCTGCTCCCGATTCTGCAGGACGTACGCCAATTAAATCTGGTCTTGATTTAGATTTTGTTACTTCAGCATCATTAAAACTAAATCCACCACGAAGATTTAACCCATCAATTGGGTTTGCATTAACTTCAAGTTCAATACCTTTGCTTAATACGGTTCCGTCTTGTAGTTTACCAGCTCCAAAGCCCATAACTTTATCTTTAACCTCGATGTTGTAATAGTTAATTGTTGCTTCAAGTTTGTTGTTAAATAGATTGGTTTTAACTCCAAACTCATATTGGTTGGCACGTTCTAAATCAAATGATTGCACTACGCTTCCTAAAGTAGGGTCGGTAATATCAATAGGAACCCATTCTGGGTTTATGTATGAAAAACTATTTTGATAGTTAGCAAATACAGATAATTCATTTAAGATGGGCTGGAAAACAATTCCAAATTTTGGTGAAAACGTAGATTCATTAAATTCTTGATGGTCATCAGAAGGATCATTTATATCACCTTCATATTTAAATCTGTCATAGCGAATACTAGCCATTGCAGATAGATTTGGTAAGATGTTAATAACATCTGAAGCATAGATACCTAAAACATTTTGTTTTGTATTGGTGTTTATATTTCCTAATCCAGATAAAGCAGTATTTAGGTTTGCAGCATTAATTGCTGGTTCTCCAAATATTAAATCGCCTTGAGCATTTAGGGTATGTAAATAACCCCAATTAGAGCTTTGATCTATTATTTGAGTTTCTAAATAATCAATACCAACTAACACTTTGTTTTTTAGATCCCCTATTTTAAAATTACCAGTAAAGTTTTGTTGTGCATTAAACGTCTTTGTTCTAGCATCAGTGTCTTGAGCAAATAATTGAAAAACTGATGTAGCTTGTGGGTTGTTTATATCCGTCCAATCTGCTGCATTCCATAAATAGGTGTAAAAGCCATTAGATTTTGCTATACCTCCAGCAATAATGGATTGAGAAGACCAGTTATCTGAAATTTTATAAGCAACTTCACCTCTATAATTTTGAGTTATATTTTTAATAATAACATCGTTATTGGTTAAAGATAAATTTCTATTGTAATTTAATTCTTTAACAGTATTAAAGGCTAATGGAACAGTTCTATTAAAGAACAAAAATGTTTGGTTTGTTTGTTCGTTAGAAGAAGCTTCATAAGCAAAGTTAAATGTTAGCTTGTTGTTAACTTTATAAGATATGGAAGGAGCAACAAAAACAGATTTTCTAAAGCCTTGATCTTGAAAACTATTTTCCTTTTGAAAACCTGCATTCATACGTAAAGATAGTTTATCACTAGCGCTAACATTTACATCAGCATTTAATTTTCTGAAATCGAATGAACCACCAGCAACAGAGATACTCCCTCCTGTACCACTATGTGGTTTTTTTGTAACAATATTAATTAATCCACCATATGATGTTACTGAGTTTCCAAATAAAGTAGCCGAAGGCCCTTTAATAACTTCTACACGTTCTACGTTCGATGGGTTTATAAATCCGTTTGTAATTCCTGCAACACCATTAACTAGTTGGGGTTGTACTGAAAAACCACGAATAGCATAATAACCTGCTCCATCACCACTTCTACCAGTAGAAGACCATAATTTATTTACACCAACGGCATTTTTTAATGCGTCTTCAAAATTATAAACAGATTGAGATACTAATAATTGATTGGTAACAGTGCTATAAACTTGTGAGTTTTCAATGTTTTTAAGAGGCATTTTAGCAACATAAGCACTTTGCTTTCTTGAAAATTTGTTTTTACGTTTAGATTCTAGAACAACAGCTTGTAAAAGTTCATTACCTTCAAAAAGGATGATATTTCCTAAGTCTGTGGAATTATTATTTACTGTAAAGGGAAATTCTTTGGTTTTAAAACCTAAATAGGAGATTAATAGGGTGTAATCTCCGTTTTCAATATTGTTAATTTCAAAAGCACCACTTTCATTGGTTTGAGCTCCTGTAGTTGTGTTTTTAATAATAGCATTTACACCTATTAAAGTAGTGTTAGTGTTGTCTGTAACTATTCCTTTTATTTTTCCTGTTTGAGCAAATGAATGCGCAAATAGAAGAGAGAATAATAGTAAAGTAATGTTTTGTTTCATTTGTTTTTATTTAGACTAAATATAAATAAGTAATTAAAAATGCAAATGTATGTTCTCGTATTGAGTTTTACAAGTTATTTATAATGAATTTAAATAAAAACATTCAAAGGCTTTGAAGCCTTGTGGTATAAGGGAGGCATTGTGTTTGTAGTTTATAAAGCACCTCCAGAAGTTTGAAAGGCAGCAGCAAATGCAATAACACTTACTATAATGCCAACCATAAAAACAGCGTAAGTAAGTCTAAGTATTTTATATTTTCTATCTAAAACAAGTCCTAAAAAATATAAATCTTTTTTCATTGAAGAATATAAGTAATCTCTGTCTTTCATCATTTCTCCCATAGCCCATTCAAAATCCTTAAGGCTCATTTGGTGAAAGTTACCGAAAAATAATAAATTAACTTTTTTATTTGCAACATCCTCTTTTGTGAATTTCCCAATAGTCACGTTTGGGCGCGTTGCAAGAATAGAAAGAATAATTGAAGTAACAGTAAAAAGAACAAATATAACTGTAGGAACAATTAAATAAGAATTTGATGGATTATCAAGTTTTGAAACTAAATTGGATAGTACTAAAGATACAATAATGGCATTTACAGATAGTAAAATGTTGGCTTTGGTATCGGCTATATTACTAAGTGTGATATGGTTTTTCAATGTGACACGAAACATGGTTTCTATACCGCGTTCTGGTAATTCAATCTTATCTTTTTTAAATTTTAACTCGTCTTTTTTTTGTTTAAGTTTGGTGTATTCTTGGTCTAGTTTCTTTTTGGCACTTAAAAGCGCAATAAGGTTTTTCCCTTTTCGCTTGTCCCAATTAGAAACTGCTTCAACAGTATGAAACTTGTGTTGCGTAGAAAGAAAGTTTATGTTTTCATCTAGCCATTCAGCTTCAGTGTATATTTTATTACATTTAAGTTCCCATTCTTTTCTTAATAATGCAGAAACTTCAGCATAGTTTTTGCTTCCAGTGTGTGAACAATCTGCATCTCTAATTATTTTTTCTAGTTGATTTTTAGGAACAGCATTCATTTTAGTAGCCAAAATCAATTCAGAAATAGTCTTAATATCTTCATTAGAACATTTTATGGATTCTAAAAAAGGCTTAGCAAGAGTAACACTTTCTTCTTCGTGGTTTTTTATACTTTTTGTGTACCCTATATCATGTAACCACGCAGCAGCAGTTAATAGCCTTTTTTGAGAATCATCAATTTTAGAAAGTTCTGCAAGTTCCGTCGCCTTTTCTACCACACGACGTGTATGTGAAAGATTGTGATAAGTGAATGAGGTATCTAATTTTTCACTTAAAAGAGTTATGGTAAATTTTTCAGCTTCGGAAGTAAGCATATTTATAATTATATAGGTTTATTTAGTAAAAATACTAAACTTTAATTAGATGAAAATTATCAAATGGTAACGATGTTATTTGTCGTAAATTTCATTTATGCTTTCAAAAAAGGACTTTTAAGTGAGACTGTAAGTTTTTAGATCTGCTAACGACTTAATAAATATCTTAAAAAGCATATATTTAATTTAACAAAGAAAGGACTGTAAGTATGCTTACTTGGAAAGATATTATTAATTTTTCTGTAAAAGGAAACCCAACCCTAGATAAAAGAGTTGAGAAGACAGAAGAATGGAAAGCTCAATTAACTTCAGAGCAATTTAGAATTACGCGATTAAAAGGGACCGAAAGCCTACATAGTGGAGCACTTTGTAGTAATTATGACGAAGGGAAATACAATTGTGTGTGTTGCAATATGCCATTGTTCGATTCTACTATTAAGTTTCGTTCGGGTACAGGATGGCCAAGTTTTACACAACCTATTAAAGAAAATGCTATTAAGTACGAAAGAGATACTGCTTTTGGTATGGTTCGAGTTGAGGTGATGTGTAATACTTGTGACGGTCATTTAGGGCATGTATTTCCTGATGGACCAGAACCTAGTGGATTGCGATATTGTATAAATTCTGAATCAATGAAAATAGAAAGAGACATAAATGAATAATAAAAATTTAAAGTTGGCTACTTTAGGTGGAGGCTGTTTTTGGTGCACTGAAGCTGTTTTTCAGGAAGTTAAAGGCGTGGAAAAAGTGGTTTCTGGATATTCTGGAGGAAATGTACCTGGTTATCCCACTTATAGAGAAATATGTTCTGGTTTAACTGGTCACGCCGAAGTTGTACAAGTAACTTTTGACGCAAATGTTATTTCTTATGAGGACATTCTTGTCATTTTTATGACAACTCACGACCCTACAACATTAAACCAACAAGGTGCAGATAAAGGTACTCAATATCGTTCTGTGATTTACTATCATGACAAGGCACAAAAAGAAATAGCAGGAATTGTAGTAAAAGAAGTTGCGGTGTATTATGAAAATGAAATTGTAACAGAAATATCGGCTTTAGATGTTTTTTATGAAGCCGAAAAAGAACATCAAGATTATTATAGAAATAATCAAACACAAGGATATTGTAGTTTTGTTATCACACCAAAATTATCGAAGCTAAGAAAACTACATGCCGATAAGTTGAAAGGTTAAATAGTGAAAATTAAATTTAAAGAAAGGGATAATTATATGGCTAATCAATTAGATCATATTAATGTATTTAATGCACCGGAATTTGATGTAAATTTTTGGGTAGATGCAAGTGGGAATGAAACAGATTCTATAAAACTTTCAAATTTTAAAAGAAAGTTTAAAGTGGTGTATTGTTTTCAAAGCTGGTGTCCTGGTTGTCATAAAAAAGGATTGCCAGATTTACAAAAGATGGTAGATGCTTTAAAAAGAAATGAGAATGTTTCATTTCTGGCAGTACAAACTGTTTTTGAAGGACATGAAGAAAATACCATTGAAAAAATGAAAGAAACCCAAAAGCAATACGATTTAAAAATTCCTTTTGGTCATGATGCTGGAGATGATGGGAAATCTACATCAAATATCATGAAGAATTATCAAACAGGAGGAACGCCTTGGTTTTTATTTATCGATAAACATGATAATGTGGTGTTTTCAGATTTTCATTTAAATCCAGATGCAGCAATAGAATTGCTTAAAACGATGTAAATTGTGACATCAAAAATTAAACTTTATGGCACCGGAAGGTGCCATAAAACACAATACTATAAAACGTATTTAGATAATTTAGATTTAAAATATGTGTTTTTAGATGTTGAATCTGATAGCAAAAATGCAGAAGAGTTAAAATGTCTTTATGAAAACAGAAAACTTAATTTCCCAACCATTACAATAGGTGATAAGAAATCCATCGAACAAACATTTAAATGAATGGATTGGAAAATGAATATGAACTTAAATATAAAAGATACATTTAATAAAGAATTACCAGCAGATCCTATTTTTGAAAACACAAGAAGGCAGGTTAAAAATGCTTGTTTTTCATTCGTGTCTCCAAAACAAACAGCAAAACCAGAATTACTGCATGTCTCTCCAGATATGTTGGGAGAATTAGGTTTAACGGAAGAAGATGCAAAAAGTAAATATTTTTTAAATGTCTTTACAGGTAATCAGGCTATAGAAAACACAAAACCTTTTGCTATGTGCTATGGCGGACATCAATTTGGAAATTGGGCTGGTCAGTTAGGTGATGGACGTGCCATTAATCTATTTGAAGTTGAACATAATAATAACCATTGGGCGTTACAATTAAAAGGCTCGGGCGAAACACCATATTCTAGAACTGCAGATGGATTAGCGGTATTACGATCTTCTGTTCGTGAGTATCTATGTAGCGAAGCTATGTATCATTTAGGTGTGCCAACAACTAGAGCGTTGTCGCTTGCATTATCTGGAGATAAGGTGTTAAGAGATGTTATGTATAACGGTAATTCGGCTTACGAGAAAGGCGCTATTGTATCTCGTGTTGCACCAAGTTTTTTGCGTTTTGGTAATTTTCAAATATTAGCAGCAAGACAAGATATAGATACTTTAAAAGTATTGGTAAATTATACTATTAAACACTTTTTTAGTGAATTAGGAGAACCTTCAAAAGAAACATATATCGCTTTTTTTAAGGAAGTAGTGCAACGTACTTTAAAAATGATAATTGATTGGCAACGCGTGGGTTTTGTACATGGCGTTATGAATACAGATAACATGTCTATCCTTGGGTTAACCATAGATTATGGACCCTACGGTTGGTTAGAAGGTTTTGATTTTGGTTGGACGCCCAATACTACAGATATTAAGCATAAAAGGTATCGATTTGCAAATCAACCCAACATGGGACTTTGGAATTTGTACCAATTAGCAAATGCGTTGTATTCTTTAATTGATGAAGCTGAGCCTTTAGAAGCTGTTTTGGAACAATATAAAGCCGATTTTGAAACGGGTTCTTTAAAAATGATGCGAGATAAATTAGGATTAATTAAAGAAGATGAATCTGATAGAATACTAATTCAAGAATTAGAAGATAATTTGCAGTTAATAGAAACAGATATGACTGTTTTCTTTAGAAATTTAAGTCGTTTTTCTACTGAAAAACCTTTGGAAGGATTAGATATTATTAAAGACGCATTTTATGTTTTTAATGAAATTACTGGTGCTATTGAAGATAGATGGAATATTTGGTTTACTAAGTATGCTGAACGTTTGCAACAAGAAGAAACAACTTTTGAAGAAAGAAAGGTTGCTATGAATCAAATAAACCCCAAATACGTGTTACGTAACTATATGTCGCAATTGGCAATTGATGATGCCAATAAAGGAGATTACAAGTTAATAGATGAGTTATTCAACTTGTTAAAACGACCTTATGATGAACAGCCAGAAAAAGAAGAATGGTTTGCAAAACGCCCAGAATGGGCGAGGGATAAAGTAGGATGTTCTATGTTGTCATGTAGTTCTTAAAAAAAAGTAAAAGATGAAATTAGGTTTAGGAACAGCTGCATTAGGAAGACCGCAGTACATAAATTTACGATCCAAGCAAATAGAAAATTCAGATATAGAGAGTTTCAAGGCGCATAGTTTTTCAGTTTTAGAATCAGCTTATAAACTAGGCGTTCGGTATTTTGATACCGCTCCGGGTTATGGTTTAGCAGAAACTCTTTTATTAGAATGGCTACAAACTAAAAAAGATAATACCATTGAGGTCGCTACAAAATGGGGTTATACTTATGTTGCTAATTTTGATGCCAATGCTAAAGTACATGAAATAAAAGAGCATAGTTTAGAAAAATTAAAAGAACAGTGGGCATTTTCAAAACAGTTATTGCCAAATTTTAAAGTATATCAAATACATTCTGCAACTTTAGAAACGGGTATTTTGGAGAACAAACCTGTTTTAAATTATTTAGCAGCATTGAAAAATGGACATGGAATAAGAATAGGCATAACAACCACTGGCATAAATCAAGTTGAGGTTATAAAAAAAGCTTTAGATGTTCACGTTGATGGCGGTCAATTGTTTGATGTATTTCAAGTGACTTATAATATGTTGGATCAAAGTTTAAAAACAATTTCTGATGTTATAATTAATCAGAATAAATCCATAGTCATAAAAGAAGCTTTAGCTAACGGACGTGTTTTTAGAAATGAAAACTATGCTCATTATAATGATTTGTATAAAGTGTTAGAGCGTTTAGCAAATAAATATAAAGTTGGTGTTGATGCTATTTCATTACAGTTTTGTGCACAAACCATTCAAAGCAGTACAGTTTTAAGTGGAGCGAGTAATACAATACAGTTGCAGGAGAATTTAAAGGCTCAAAATATTCAATTATTAAATAATGAGTTAGAAGAAATCACTTCTTTTAAAATTGAAGCAGACGATTATTGGAAAGAACGTAAACTATTAGCGTGGAATTAAATTAATGGAATCTACAACAAAAATAGCATTAGGTGGAGGTTGTCATTGGTGTACAGAGGCTGTTTTTCAATCGTTAAAAGGTGTTATTAAAGTAGAGCAAGGTTATGTCGCTTCTATAGATGAAAATAAATGGTTTTCGGAAGCTGTTATTGTTCATTTTAATGAAGATATTATTTCTTTAAGTGTGTTAATTGAAATTCATTTACACACACATAAAAGTGCAAGCAATCATTCTATGCGTAATAAATACCGTTCTGCCGTTTATGCATTCACAAAGAAACAAGAACGTCAATCAACAGAAGTTTTGAAAAATATTCAGAATCAATTTGATGAAAAGATAGTTACTAAGGTTTTAATGTTTTCAGAATTTGAAGAATCTCGAGAAGCTATTCAAAATTATTACCAAAAGAATCCTGAGAAACCATTTTGCAAACAATTTATAGATCCAAAGCTACGGTTGCTTCTAGATAAGTTTTCAGCTTATGTAAAAATGGTATAAGGAATTTCTATTTCTACCGACTATTATAGTCTGTGAATCTGTACTTGTCTCAGATTCGCCGCAAAGCAAATGTTTTTTATGAATAGAATGAGATTCCGAAATGTATTTGGAATGAGGTCAAAATATAATGATTAAATCATCCTTAATAGATAATTAAGATATGAAACATCCATAACCTAAAGTTTGATGTACAAAGACAATGATTATATGAATGCTACATACGACGGGTTAAAAACAATAGATATAAACACATGAAAAGTACTAAACTTAAAATTAAAAATAATAAAGGCATTGCGTTACAAGCGTATTTAGAATTACCAGCTAATCAAAAGCCTAATCGATTTGCTATTTTTGCACATTGTTTTACATGTTCAAGCTCATTAAGTGCAGTAAGAAACATTAGTCGTGCCTTAACAAATTATGGTTTTGGGGTTGTTCGTTTTGATTTTACAGGATTGGGAAGAAGTGAAGGTAAATTTGCAGATAGTTACTTTTCTGCTAATGTAGCCGACTTAATTGCGGTTAGTGACTATATGAAGCTTCATTACAAAGCTCCAGAATTACTAGTTGGTCATTCTCTTGGAGGTGCTGCTGTCTTATCAGCTGCATCTATATTAGAAACAGTTAAAGCTGTTGCTACTATTGGAGCACCAGCGACTGTAAGTCATGTGAAGCATTTATTTTCTCATGATGTTGACAAAATTAGAGAGAATGAATCAACAGAGGTTAATATTGGTGGTAGACCGTTTAAAATTAATCCAGAATTTGTTGCCGATTTTGATAAAACAGACTTACCATCAGTAGTGAAAAATTTAAGAAAGCCATTACTTATTCTGCATTCTCCTATAGATTTCGTTGTTGAAATTAAAAATGCAGAACAATTATACCATAATGCAAAACATCCAAAAAGTTTTGTAACTCTTGATGATGCCGATCATTTACTAACAAACCCTAGTGATAGTAATTATGCTGGAAATATTATTGGAACTTGGGTGCAGCGTTATTTTGAACCTCGAGAAAATATCATGTTAGAAACACAAGGTGAACAATTGGTGGGGCATTTAAATTTGGTAGAAGATAATTTTACAACGTCCATTCAAACTAAAAACCATAGTATGATTGCAGATGAACCGTCGTCAATTGGTGGCGATGATTTTGGACCTTCACCGTACGAATATTTAAACGCTGGTTTAGTGGCGTGTACAGCTATGACTTTAAAAATGTATGCACAGCGTAAAAAATGGGATTTGCAAGAGGTTTTTGTTTATGTTACGCATTCAAGAAAGCATAGTGACGATTTGGGTTTAGATTTAGACACACCAAAGTATATAGATCATATTAGTAAAAAATTAAAGTTTGTTGGTAATTTAGATTCAACACAAAAAGAACGATTAAAAGAAATAGCTTCACGTTGCCCTGTTCATAAAACTATAGCAAACGAAGTTCTTTTTAATACAACAATCATAAATAATTAAAATAGAAATCATGAGTTTGTTTAAAAATGCAAAAAAGTATTTTTTAGCAAAAGAGAATAATAAAATTGTGGCATCTGTTCCAGATAGTATTTATCCAAATTGTTGGGGAAGACAAGAGTGGGAAGGTGAGTTTTATAAAAAGGTTAAAGCTAATAATATAACACCAGAGCATAGTACATATGATAGCTTTATTCGCAAGGTTGTAGAAAAACTAGATAAAGTAACGTTGAAGGCAGATACTCTAGAGTGCGAGACTTGTAAAGAGAATTAAAAATAGTGCACTTTAATAGAAAAAGAATATCTTTAAGAAGTTTTCTTAAGCTAGTTTAATGAAAGTCTGTCAATAATCAATTATTTTTGCGAAAATTAATATAATTAATTATGACTCAAACTTTACGCTACATAATACTCTTTCTATTGGCATTATTTATAAATGCCTGTGCAACTTACAAAACTCAGATTAATGATTTTGCAAAAACATCGTTTCCAAATAAAGAAATCTCACATTCATTTTATTTAATTGGAGATGCTGGAAATTCACTAATTGGAGAGTATTCAAAAGGTCTTAGAGAGTTTAAAAGAGAACTAAGTAAAGCTTCAAAAAATAGTACAGCTCTATTTTTAGGAGACAATATTTATCCAAAAGGATTGCCTGTAAAAGGAGAGGGCGGTTATGCTTTTGCAGAATATCAACTTCAAATTCAAACAGAGACGGTTAAGAATTTTAAAGGTGAAGCTATTTTTATCCCTGGAAATCATGATTGGTATAGTAATGGTTTAAAAGGATTAAAAAGACAAGAGAAATATATTGAAGATACTTTAGGAAAAAACACATTTTTACCAGAAAATGGATGCCCTATTGAGAAAGTAGATATTTCGAATGATGTTGTTATGATTGTGATAGACTCAGAATGGTACCTTACAAATTGGGATAAACATCCAACTATAAATAGTGATTGTGAAATAAAAACTAGAGAAAAGTTTTTCTTAGAGTTAGAAGGTGTTATTAAAAAAGCTAGAGGAAAAACAACTGTAATAGCATTACATCATCCTATGTTTACAAATGGACCACATGGTGGTCAATATGACTTTGGTTCTCATATGAAGCCACTTCCTGTTCTAGGGACTTTAAAAAATGTGTTGAGAAAAACAAGTGGTGTTTCTCCTGCAGATTTGCAAAACAAAAAATACAATACTTTAAAAAAACGCGTGGTAACATTAGCTCAAGAAAATGATAAAGTTGTTTTTGTATCTGGCCATGAGCATAGTTTACAATATTTGGTTCAAGATAATTTACCGCAAATTATAAGTGGTGCAGGTTCAAAATCTACAGCAACAAGAAATGTTACAGATGCATTCTCTTCTAGTCATGCTGGTTTTGCAAGATTTGATGTATTTAAAGATGGATCATCTTATGTTCGGTTTTATAATGCGGAAGATGGGAGAATACTGTTCCAAAAACAAGTGTTATCAGCAAATAAAAAACAAAAGGATATTGACTATAAGGCTTTTCCAAATGAAAAGGCAGCATCTATTTATAGTGAAGATGAAGTTGATGTAACTAAATTTCATAAATTACTTTGGGGAGAACGTTATCGTAAATATTATGGGACTAAAGTAAGTGCACCTACAATAAAGTTAGATACTATGTTTGGAGGTTTAGTGCCAATAAGAAAAGGAGGTGGTCACCAATCTAAATCATTACAATTAGCAGATAAAAGCGGGAAGCGTTATGTTATGCGTGCTTTAAGAAAAAGCGCTACAGTGTATTTACAAGCCATGGCATTTAAAGATCAATATGTAGAAGGGCAGTTTGATGGAACGACAACCGAAAGTTTATTACAAGATTTTTATACAGGATCACATCCTTACGCGCCTTTTGTAACAGGAGGTTTGTCTGACGCTATAAACTTATATCACACAAATCCAGTATTATATTATGTGCCAAAACAGTCTGCTTTAGGGCATTTTAATGATGATTTTGGAGATGAATTTTATATGATAGAAGAACATGTGTCTGATGGTCATGAAGATGTGGCTAGTTTTGGGTATTCTAATACTATTGAAAGTACAGACAATTTGATTAAGAAACTTAGAAAAGATGAGAAATATGTAGTTGATGAAGAAACTTTTTTAAGAGCACGTTTATTTGATATGGTTATAGGTGATTGGGATAGACATACAGACCAATGGCGTTGGGCAGAATTTAAAGAAAAAGGAAAGGTGATTTACAAACCTATTCCAAGAGATAGAGATCAGGCTTTCTCTATTATGGGTGATGGTGGATTAATGAATATTGCAACACGTATTGTGCCCCCATTAAAATTAATGGAAGGTTTTGGTGATAATATTCGTAATGTAAAAGGTTTTAATTTTAGTCCATTTTCATTAGATATGACATTGATTAATGAAACTACCAAAAAGCAATGGGATGATCAAGTAGCATATATTCAGAAGAATTTAACAGAAGAAGTTATTGATAACGCTTTCGCGGAATTCCCTAAGGAAGTACAAGACGAAACTATAATCAAAATAAAGAAAACACTTTTGTCAAGAATTAAAGACTTACCAAGAGTTGCTAATGAATATTTTGAGATTATTAATAAGTGTTCAGTAATTACAGGAACAGATAAAGACGATTTATTTGAAGTAGAACGTTTACCAAATGGTATTACTAAAATAACAGGAAGTCGTATTAAGAAAGGCCAAAAAGGAAAGATGTTTTTTGAAAAGACATATTCTAAGGATCAGACTAAAGAAATTTGGATTTACGGTTTAGATGATGATGATCAATTTAAGGTTTTTGGAAAAGGGAATAACTTAATTAAAGTAAGGCTTATTGGTGGTCAAAATAATGATGTTTATATTATTGAAAACGGTAACCGTGTTAAGTTCTACGATTTTAAATCAAAGAAAAATACTATAACGACAAGCAAAGGGAATAAAAAGCTAACAGACGATTATGAAACGAATGTTTATGATTTTACAAAATTAAAAAATAGTGCTAATCAGTTTATGCCACTTATAGGAGCAAACCCAGATGACGGATTTAAAATTGGTTTTGTAAATGTACTAACAAATTATGGTTTTGAGCGTAACCCGTTTAGTTCTCAACATACATTTGCAGCATCGTATTATTTTGCCACAAGCGGTTATGATTTTGAATATAATGGTGAGTTTGCAAATGTTATTGGTAAGTGGAATTTAGGATTAAAGGGAAAATACACAGGTTCTAATTATAGTATTAACTTTTTTGGATACGGTAATAGCACTCCCAATCTAAATATTGATGATGAAGATAATTTTGATTTAGATTATAACCGAGTAAAATATAGTACGATAACTTTTGGACCTTCTTTTAATTGGAGAGGGGAACAAGGAGCACATGTTAAAATTGGACTAAGTTATGAATCTATTGAGGTAGAAGAAACCAGTGATAGATTTATAAGTACATTTTATGTGTTAAATAGCGAAGAAAATCAAAAAGATTTTATTGGAGCTAGCGCTTCGTATACTTTTAAAAATAAAGATAATGAAGCATTTCCAACATTAGGTATGCAAACTGGTTTAGAGATTGGTTACAAAACAAATGTAGATGAATCTGGAGGCTTTGGGTATATTATTCCTCAATTAGGTTTTGATTATAAATTAGAATCCAAAGGGCAATTGGTGTTGGCTACTATGGCAAAAGCGCATGTCATATTTGGAGATGATTTTGAGTTTTATCAATCAGCAAGTATAGGAGGGAATGATGGTTTAAGAGGTTATAGAAATCAAAGATTTTCTGGAGAAAGTTCATTTTATCAAAGCACAGATTTACGTTTAAATTTACGTAAAGTAAAAACAGGATTGTTACCACTTAATATTGGTGTTTATGGAGGTTTTGATTATGGTAGAATTTGGGTTGAAAATGATTTGGTTTTTGGTACAGATTCTGATAATAATTCAAACACTTGGAATACATCTATAGGTGGTGGGATATTTGCAAATGCTGCCGATATAATCACACTTAACCTTTCAGCTTTTAATAGCGATGATGGTTTAAGATTGGCTTTTAAAGTAGGATTTGGATTTTGATGAATAGCGACATCCTGAACTTGTTTCAGGATCTTATCCTTTTTTAGTCTTAATAATAGTGTAATTTATAATGAAAATTTGCGTCTAAGACATTAAAGAAAATAAATGAAAAGTAGTTTTAACGATATAGTAAACTCAAAAGAGGTTGTTTTAGTCGATTTCTTCGGGAAATGGTGTAGACCATGTCAAGTCCTAATGCCTATTTTAAAAGATGTAAAAGAAGAATTAGATGAAGTAGTAAAAATAGTAAAGATAGATATAGATAAAAATCAAGCATTAGTCGACAAATATCAAGTACGTAGTGTGCCTACCATGATTTTGTTTAAAGATGGCGCTCCAAAATGGAGGCAATCTGGTGTGTTACAAAAGAAGGATATTGTTCATGTGATTGAAACACACGGAAAGGAAATAGTTTAATCTATTTTTAATTCATATAAATTACTGTCATTGCTATTCTGTGTGTCTTCATCTGTAATATAGACTGTATTGTTGTCCTTAAAACAAATACCTTCTTTTTGTGAGTCAAAAGTAAAATCATAAGTTTTAATAGAGCCACTAAAAAAATCATCAGATTCATAACCAGAAAATACCCAAACTGCTTTTTGAGTTAATAAAGCTACTTTTTTTTCATTATCACTAATGTCAACCGACGTTATCCAACAAGGTACATCTTTACATGTGTTAAAAGAGCCTATTAATTTAGCTTCATGCTTGCCTTTTATGGCTGGTATTTTATATAAGTTGGTTTTTCCATGATTATCATGAACCCTGCTTTTGGTAAAGAGGTATAAATTGTTTTTAAAATAGAAAAAGGCTTCGCAATCAAAATACATTTTTTTCTTCTTGGGAGGGAAGTATTTTTGATTTGAATAATAAAAAGAAATACGGTCAACTTTTGCTTTCTTATCTTTTCCTAAACTAGAGGCTTTTACTTTTAGAATAGCTAAATTCTGTCTTTTGTTTTGGTTATTTCCGAAATCACCTATGTAGATATTTCCTTCTTTATCTGATGTTAAATCTTCCCAATCGTGATTTTTTGCATCAATTTTCAATTCTTTAACAATATCCCCTTTTTTATTCATTCCATAAAGCTTAGCTTTATTTCCGCTATCATTTTGTAACCAAATAAGGTTTGAGTTTTTTACAGTCTCATTACCAGATGCTTCCTCCAATTGGCTAGGTAAATCTGTTATAATTTTTAAATTTCTGGTGTTTGTTTTACAAGAGTAACAGAAAGTAATAAGAAGGAAGATTAAAAATTTGTTCATAAACTGTATTTTAAATGTTAAATTTACACCGTTATTTTTAATAAGAATTATATATAGTGAATAAAACGACATTACGTATCGGGCATAGAGGAGCTAAAGGACATTTAGCAGAGAATACAATTGAATCTATTAAAAAAGCTTTAGACTTAGGTGTAGAGGGTGTTGAGATAGATGTACATCGTTGTTTGTCAGGTCAACTCGTTGTATTTCATGACTTTACGCTAGATAGGATGACTAATGTTACAGGAGAAATATCTAAGCATAATTTAAATCAATTGAAAAGAGTTAAGGTTAATGGAAATCTTCAAATCTCAACATTATCAGAGGTTTTAGCTTTTGTTGATAATAGGTGTTTATTAAATATTGAATTAAAAGGGGCAGATACAGCAAAAGAGGCAAGTCGATTAATAACATTTTTTGTAGATAAAAAAGGATGGGATTATAGTAATATTATTGTGTCTAGTTTTCAGAGAGATTTATTAGAAACCGTTTACGATATTAATAAAGAGATACCGTTAGGTGTTCTTACAGATATAAATTTACCAGAAGCTGTAGAATTTGCAAAAACTATAAATGCTACGTCTATTCATTCAGAATATACAATGCTTACTGAAGAGATTGTTCAAGAATTAAAAGAAGACTATAAAGTTTTTGCTTATACCGTAAATAATTTAAAACCAATAGAGCGCATAAAATCTTATGGCGTTGACGGTATTATTTCAGACTTCCCAGATAGACTATGATAGGGGAAGACGTTCTTGTTATAGGAGGCGGTGCAGCAGGTTTTTTTGCAGCAATTAATATAGCAGAACAAAATCCAAATCTTAAAGTAGCTATTTTAGAACGCGGAAAAGAAGTGCTTACTAAAGTTAAGATTTCTGGTGGTGGGCGTTGTAACGTAACTCATGCAGAGTTTATTCCTAAAGAGTTAGTACAAAATTACCCAAGAGGTGAAAGAGAGCTGTTAGGCCCTTTTCATAAATTCATGACTGGCGATACTATTGAATGGTTTGAAAAGCGAGGAGTAGAACTTAAAGTTGAAGATGATGGGCGCATGTTTCCTGTTACAAATTCATCTCAAACTATTATAGATTGTTTTTTAAATGAAGCCAAAACTTATGGTGTTGAGGTATTACTTAATCATTCTGTAAAAAAGATTCAAGAAGACGAGGGTTTTTACAAAATTGGAACAACTCAAGGCGATTTTAAAGCAGAAAGCATTGTAGTTTCTACAGGGAGTAACCCTAAAATATGGAATGTTTTAGAAGATTTAGGACATACCATTTCTAAACCTGTATCATCACTTTTTACATTTAATATAAAAGATGAGCGTATTGCAGAAATTCCAGGAGTAGTCGCTTTAGATGTTGAAGTTAAAGTTCTCGATACCAATTTATGGAGTGAAGGCCCTTTATTAATTACACATTGGGGAATGAGTGCGCCTTCAATTTTAAAAATATCGGCATTTGGGGCATTAGATTTAGCAAAGCGAGACTATAAATTTCAAATAGAAATAAATTTTATAAAACGAACTTTTGAAGATTGTTTAAATACTTTAAAAAATTTAAAGCAAGATTTAGCAAAAAAAGCAGTTTTTAAATCTACTCAGTTTGAGTTGCCCAAACGTCTTTGGCATAAACTAGTTTTAGCTAGTAGTATGACTACCGAAACACGTTGGGCAGATTTAAATAAAGCACAATTAGAGGCATTGTCAAGTCAATTAACAAAAGCTGTTTTTAATGTAAATGGAAAAAGCACTTTTAAAGAGGAATTTGTAACTGCGGGTGGTGTCAATTTAAAAGAAATTAACTTTAAAACTTTTGAAAGTAAGTTGTATAAAAACCTTTATTTTGCAGGAGAAGTTATAAATGTAGATGCAGTTACTGGAGGGTTTAACTTTCAAAATGCGTGGACGAGTGCTTTCATTGTTGCTCAAAATATTTCTAACTAAAATGAATACTTATATTGCGTTTTTGCGAGGCATAAATGTTGGCAGACAAAAAAGGTTTCAATGTTTGAGTTACGCACATTGCTTTCAGAAATAGGGTTAGATAATGTTACTACGTGTATACAAAGTGGAAATGTAATTTTTAAATCTTCTGAAAAAAATATTAGAAAATTAGAATTGAATATTCAGGAGGTCATTAAAAATTATTTTGGTTTTGAAGTTCCAATTTTAGTGAAATCTTTAAAATATTTACAGCGAATTTTTGATGATCGCCCTTTTCTGAATCGGAAAGGGTAGGCAGCTATTTTACATTGTTATGTACAATCCCAGATCAAAATATAATAGAAGAAGTTTCTAAGATTACTTATCTTAATGAAACGTTTGCTATAACAAATACGTGCATTTTTTTATAGTTCAATAGGTTATGGAAAAGCAAAATGCAATAATATTTTTTTGAACGTAAACTTAAAGTAACTGCTACAGCAAGAAATTATAAAACCATGGTAAAGTTATTATCTTTGTCGGCAGAAATATAACCTATGACAGAACAAGATTTCATCCCAAAAGCATATTTAAATTCTATAGATCAAGGGCGTGTAACCTGGTCTTCTCCAAGTAATATAGCTTTAGTTAAATATTGGGGCAAGAAAAAAGATCAAATTCCAGAAAACCCATCAATAAGTTTTACGTTAAACGATTGTAAAACAACTACCATATTGTCTTTTTCTAAAAAAGAAAATAATGATGATTTCTCCTTTGATGTGTATTTAGATGGTGATAAAAAAGATGATTTTAAACCGAAAATAGAAACGTTTTTTAAACGTATAGAAGTGTATCTGCCTTTTTTAAAGAATTATCATTTTAAAATTGAAACGACTAATACATTTCCGCATAGTTCAGGTATTGCATCCTCGGCTTCAGGAATGAGTGCATTGGCTTTATGTCTAGTGAGTGTAGAGAAAGAATTAATTACAGATTTTGTTTCTAATGAGTTTTTCAATCAAAAGGCATCGTTCTTAGCCCGATTAGGTTCAGGAAGCGCATGTAGAAGTATTGAAGGCGATTTAATTGTATGGGGTAAGCATAATAATATTAAAGGTAGTAATGACTTATTTGGTATAAAGTACCCCTATAAAGTTCATGAAAATTTCAAAAATTACCAGGACACTATTCTACTTGTAGATAAAGGAGAAAAACAGGTAAGTAGTACCATTGGTCATAATTTAATGTATGCCCATTCTTTTGCTCAAGAGCGCTTTAAACAAGCTCATGGTAATTTAAATACGCTTATTAGTGTATTAGAATCTGGTGATTTAGATGCGTTTATAGCTCTAGTTGAAAGTGAAGCTTTGACATTGCATGCTATGATGATGACAAGTATGCCGTATTATATATTAATGAAACCGAATACATTAGAGATTATTAATAAAATATGGATCTTTAGAAAGCAATCTGGATCTAAAATTTGTTTTACATTAGATGCAGGAGCTAACGTACATGTATTGTACCCTGAAAATGAGCAAGGTCCTGTTATAGAATTTATTAAAAATGAATTAGTTGGATATTGCCAAAATGGTCACTATATTAGTGATAGAATTGGTTTTGGAGCTCAATCGTCGTAAATTCGCATAGCCAAATCAAAAATATACCATGAAAGGACCTTTATTTTATTCTAAAATATTACTCTTCGGAGAATATGGGATCATCAAAGATTCTAAAGGATTATCTATTCCTTATAATTTTTATAACGGTGCTTTAAAAGTAGAAGAACATCCGTCCGAAATAGCTATGCAATCTAACGTTAGTTTAAAAAAATATGCTAGATATTTAGCAAATATTGATGATAACTTAGTGCGTTTTGATATAGATAATCTTCAGTTAGATGTTGAGAACGGAATGTATTTCGATTCATCTATACCCCAAGGCTATGGAGTTGGAAGTAGTGGTGCTCTTGTTGCTGCTATTTATGATAAATATGCTTTTGATAAAATTACAGTTTTAGAAAATTTAACACGAGAAAAACTATTGAAACTTAAAGCGGTGTTTTCTGCTATGGAATCTTTTTTTCATGGTAAATCTTCAGGATTAGACCCCTTAAATAGTTATTTAAGTATTCCAATTCTCATAAAATCTAAAGATAATATTGAAGCTATAGGTATTCCTTCTCAAAAGAACGAAGGGAAAAATGCTGTATTTTTAATTGATAGTGGTATTATTGGAGAAACTGCTCCTATGGTAAGCCTTTTTATGGACAATATGAAGCAAGAAGGATTTCGTAGTATGTTAAAAAATCAATTTATAAAGCACACTGATGCTTGTGTTGATGATTTTTTAAATGGAAATATAAAATCTTTATTTTCTAATACAAAACAACTTTCAAAAATAGTATTGAATCATTTTAAGCCAATGATTCCTGTACAGTTTCATGAACTTTGGAAAAAAGGTATTGAAACAAACGAGTTTTATTTAAAACTTTGTGGTTCTGGTGGTGGTGGGTATATCTTAGGATTTACTGAAGATATAGACCGTGCAAAAGCATCACTTAAAGATTACAAGTTAGAAGTTGTTTATAATTTCTAAAAACAAACCTTATAATAAACTATTACTCTAAGCGTAATCAAGGCGCCTTAAATTAAGTTTTATGCTCTCTAGAAGGCAAAAACATATTCTATTAAAGTTTTTTAGCCTGTTTTCTGTGGTGAGAGGCTATAATATTCTTGTTATTGTTATAGCTCAGTATTTAACATCTATTTATATTTTAGCTCACAACAAGACCTTAAAGACGGTAGTTTTTGATCTGAATTTGTTGATGCTAGTTTTAGTATCGGCAGCTATAATTGCTGGAGGTTATATTATTAATAATTTTTACGACTCAGAGAAAGATTTAATAAATAGACCTATAAAATCTAAGTTAGATAGATTGGTGAGTCAAAATACTAAGTTGTCTTTTTATTTTACCCTTAATTTTTTAGCTGTAATAATGGCGAGTTATGTGTCGTTTAAAGCTGTCATCTTCTTTTCTTTATATATTTTTGGAATTTGGATCTATTCGCATAAATTAAAGAAACTTCCTTTTATTGGAAATATGGTATCGGCTACGTTGACTATTACTCCCTTTTTTGCTATTTTTATGTATTATAAAAATTTTGAAATGGTAATTTTTGTACATGCTATATTTTTATTTTTAATTATATCGATGAGAGAACTAACGAAAGATTTAGAAAACTTAAAAGGAGATTTAGCACTTAATTATAAAACAGTACCAATAATTTATGGTGAACGAACTTCTAAAGTTTTTTTAAACATATTAGCTTTTTCAACTATTATTCCAACGTATTTATTGTTGTTTAAATTTGAAGTAGGATGTATGTATTATTTCTTTTATTTGGCTATAATATTATTAATGGTATTTCTTCTAATACTTTGGATGTCTAAAACAAAAATACATTATTTAATCCTTCATAATATTTTAAAGTTTATAATTTTTGCTGGTGTTTTCAGTATTTTATTAATTGATGTAGGAGTTATTTTAAATCGTATTTAAATACGAATAATTTATTAAAAGTAGCTTTAGATCGAGTTTCTCCCGTTTGGTTGAATAAGATTAAAATGTTAAAAAAAGTAGAGAAATCAATTATAGAAGCATCAAAAGACAGAGTTGTGATTTAATCGTGTTTGGAGAAGGGTTAATTCCGGGTTATCCTTTTTGGTTAGCTTTAACAGATGGAGCAGCTTGGGATACAAAAGTTAATAAAGAATTGCATGCGCATTATGTGTTCAATTCAATTACAATTGGAAATTTAGATGCTATTTGCGAGCTAGTCAAAATGCCATATGGTTATTTTTTGGGTGTTATAGAACACCCTTTAGATCGTGGTGGGCATAGTGTTTATGAACCATTGGTTTATGTTAATCAAGAAGGAGAGATACAATCTGTACATCGTAAATTACAACCAACTTACGATGAACGTTTAACATGGTTACCTGGAGATAGAAACGGTTTGCAAGTTCATGGTTTAAAAGATTTTACTGTTAGAGGACTTAATTGTTGAGAAAATTGGATGCCTTTACCAAGAGCCGTGTTTTATGGTTTAGGTGAAAATTTGCATTGCTGCGTGGCCTGGTAGAGAACACAATATAAAAGATGTTACTAGGTTTATAGCAAGAGAATCACGATCATTCGTGATTTCTGTTTCTAGTTTAATGAGCAAGAATGATTTTCCTAAAAACACGCCGCATTTAAATAAAATTTTAGAAAAAGTGCCAGATATTTTAGCAAATGTTGGAAGTTGTATTGCGGGACCAAATGGTGAATGGGTTGTTGAGCCAGTTTTGCATAAAGAAGGATTAATTATTCAAACCATAGATTTTAATCGTGTTTTAGAAGAATGTCAAAACTTTGATTTAGTTGGAGATTATTCAAGACTAGATGTTATAAAATTGAAGGTAAATAGAGAGCGACAATCTACAGTTGAATTTGATGATTAAAAACAAATTAGCAATCTTAAATCGTCAATCATAATTTTAAATATATCTTTGCATCAAATATTTAAGTGATGAGTAAACAACAAGGTGGTCAAAGAAAAGGAAAAACGGCTGTAGATGGTTCTAAAAAACACGGAGACAAAAGTTTTGCAAAAGGGAAACCAGCTTTTAAAAAGCAAGGAGGAGGTTCTAAAAAAGGATCACAATCTAAAAAATCTAATCCAGATGAAATTCGTTTAAACAAATATGTTGCTAACTCTGGCGTGTGTTCACGAAGAGAGGCAGATGTGCATATTGCTACAGGTCTTGTTTCTGTTAATGGAAAGGTTGTTGTAGAAATGGGGCATAAGGTTAAAATAGGTGATGAAGTAAGATATGATGGTGCGCGTATCAATCCAGAAAAGAAGGCTTATGTATTACTTAACAAGCCAAAAGGGTTTGCTACAACGACAAGCGAAGGTAAAGGACGAACGGTGATGGATTTGGTTGCAAATGCAACATCATCTCGTATTAAACCTATTGGTCGTTTAGGAAGAAACTCTAAGGGATTAATATTGTTTACTAATGATGATACAGTTGCTTCTAAGTTTACAAATTCTAAACATGGTGTACCGCGTTTATTTCATATAGAATTAAATAAAAATTTACTTTTAGAAGATTTGAAAAAGGTTCAAGCTGGAATGAGAATTGAAGGTAAGCTTATTAATGTTGAAGAAATTAGTTATATCGACGGCGCATCAAAAAAGGAAATAGGTCTTAAAATAAAGAATACTGGTAATATTGTTATTAGAACTATTTTTGAATATTTAAAGTACGAGATTGAAAGTTTAGACTGTGTTGCAATTGGGCATCTTACTAAAAAAGATATTCCGCGTGGTAGCTGGAAACATTTAACAGAACTAGAATTGAATACGCTTAAAATGTTATAAATATTAAAAAAATATATTTTTACAATCCTGTATGCTATAAACTATACAGGATTTTTTTGTTTGAACTAATTGATGGTTTGTAATAACTCAAACATTGATTTATTAAGAAAATAAATAACTATTAATGGGAGTTGCAACTTTTCTGCAATATGAAAATGAATTGTATTCGTTTTTGTTTGAAGGCGGAATACAAATAGATTTTGATGAAATAAGCCCGAAGGCTTTGTATAAATATAACTTAAAAACCAATCAAGTTTATGTTAAATCACTGTTTAAACTTAGTTTTTCGGAAGTGGTTGATGATAAAACAAATGCTATAATTTATAGAATTGACAGTTTGTTATTAGTCTAAAGGCCTTTCGTTTTGGGTTTGAAAATTTCCCAGAAGAACACGGTGTAAACTATAATATACTCTATGGCAATAACCCAAAGATTTTCAGACTTATTAGCCTTATCAATATTAACATAAGCAAGATAACTGAATATTATAACAAGGCTCCAAACTACTGGGAATTTATATTTTGTAAATACAGACAGTATTAAAAGCGTTGCTACATACCAAGGGTGAACAGTTGTGGTTGTAAAATAGTAAAAAGTAAGCGCAAGAAGCATGACTGAAATTAACTCTACAGTGGTTTTGTTTTTTCTGAAAAAAGTCATGATTAATATAACAAGAATAACAAGTATTGGTGTTATTTTACCAATAATAGCGATCTCGTTCCAGCCTCTAAAAAGATACCCTATTTCCCGTGCGATGTAATAAATACTAGCATTAAACTCGAAGTTTTGAAACCAAAGCGCAACTGTTTTTGAGTAATTATGTATGAATTCTGATGAGTAAAATGGAGCAAAAAGGAGTAGTGTGGTGATGCCTACAATGGCGTAGAAACCTACTAATCTTCTTATTCCTGCGAAGACAGAAATCCATTTTTTGTTTGGATTGTTAGAAGAGTTTTTAATGTTATTATGAGGTGTATGCGACGACGTAATCTCATCCTTATTAGTAGATTGCTTCACGTTGTTCGCAATGACCTTCTGTTTAATAAAAAACTGAAAAAACAAAGGCAAAAACAGTAGTGGAATTAACTTTACCGAAATTGAGAACGCTAAAATAATTGCTGCAAATTGCCATTTGCCAATATGTAAAAGGTATAAACTCCAGATTAAAAAGAATATCATGACGCCTTCAAAATGAAGATTACCAGTTAGTTCTATGATGATAAATGGATTTAATATATACCAAAAGATATTATAAACTGGAATGTTTAATTTTTCTAATAACTTTTTACCGTAAAACAGAGTCCCAAAATCAGCAGCAATAATTAGGAGTCGTAAAACTATGGCAGACCCTAAAATACTTTTACCTGCAAATACGCCAGCTATAACAAAACAAAGTTGGTTTATTGGCGGGTAGTTAGTAAAGTGGCTTCCGTTTAATGTGCCCATGCCATCATATAATTCTTGAGCTTGAGCTACAGGGTATTCACCATTAGATATAAAAGATTCTACAGTGTTTAAATAGGGGTTTATGCCTTCTAATAGTATACGTCCATCCCATATAAAACGATAGAAATCTTGAGATAAGTTGGGAATAGCTAGAATAAAAACGGCGCGACATAAAAAGGCTATTGCTGTTAAAAAATTAATATTATGTTTAGTGACTTGCATAAGCTTATAAAACAACCCAAACAAGGCTAAATAAAGGGTTATAAGCTTAATGTAATCTGTTCTTACTAAATGGTGAGCAAACGTAGTGTATAATACCATAGAAACCGCTGCAAGTAATAATGGTATTTTGTTTAATTTAAAAAAAGTAGGGTTTAAAAGCATGTGCCAAATATAAGGTTATTTGTTTGTCTGATTTACGTTAGATTGCTTACTTTGTTTTTTTAGAAGTATAGTTTTGTGTCTTATAAGAAAAAATATTTGTTGATTTTTTCATCTTTAGAAGAGTAAGCACAAAACGTTAGAGGTTATTGTGTAAGCATCGTAAGTTGTGGTAACTCTATATTTGAAGGATAAATACAACGGCTGCGTATAAGAATAGTGCGTTATTTTGAGCTCTAGGATTTTCCGTAGGAAAATCAGAGTTAGTAAACAAACACTACCTTATAAATTTCTTACTAAAATACGTATTATTTTTTATACAATGTTATGTAGCGGTTTTGGTTTATTCATAAAGTTAGGCTTGACCTTTTTCGGAGTTTGAGTGAGTTCCGTTTTTTTTCTTATTCCGCAAAATATTTCACTTCCGTTTGATTATAGAGATCCGAAATTTAAGATATTCGGTAGCTTTTTCTAATTCCGCAAACAAGCTTTTTTCTTTTTTATAGTTCAGAAGAGGGAGAATGTTCCACTTAATTTCCGTAATAATTGCGTCATACTTTTTTCTTTGCTCACTGCTACATAACATAGAAGTAATATCTTGTTTGAATACTAGACTTTATTAGCTAAAAAAAATGCATCTTAACTATAATTTTGATTGTAGTTTGGTATATTTTTTTACTTCTATTATATTTGTGTAAAATCTTACTTTTTGTAAGTAATTAAGTGAAAATTTTACATTCAATGATGGTTAATAGAGGAAATAAATATTTAGATTTTAATAATACTTCTCACAAATATTTTTTGCAAGGCTTTTAAATACTGCTCTAAATAATTTGGACTTAACATTTACAGAACTTAGCACAAGGGTTAATTCTTCTTGTATAAAAAAAGGATTAATATTATAGGTATTTAATGATGCTATAACAGATGCAGATTGGAATTATAGAATTAGCTGTATATCTGAATCTTTAGTTTTTGTTAAATACTTGAAATATGAAACAAGAGCCTCTTTAAGGAAATTATTATACGCATGGCGTCCATGATGATATTAGGCTTAATCCATTAATTTTTGAAATATTGGATGACCTTATGTTAATCAGTGCGAAAACTGTCAAAAAAAACAAAGTAAAGTACGAAGAGTATAAGACCTATTTATCAAATAAGTATGTAGAGGAGTTTAATGAAGTAATTGAGAATTCGAAAATAGGTATTGATAACTATATAAAAATTTATCTAGAGGTGAAAGAAACGGTATTATATAAAACCAGAACTTGAAGTAAACTATATTTTGAATTTTGTTTTTAGATCGTTTATTTATAATGATAATAAAAATGAAAAAGAGGTGTTGAGTTTAAATGCTGTTTCAAAAGTTCATAACGAAAACAAGTTTAGCAACTATGGTTTTATTTTGTTCATGTCATTATTTTTAAATAAAAAGCAAACAGGAATTTTACTAAGTTATACCAAATATTTAAAAGGAAATAAAACATTAAAATATATTATAAGTCGGTGGATACTTACGTTTTTATGCTATAAAGATATTAGAAAGTTATTCAAAAGTGAACACTCTAATGATTCATTATTATTATTATTATCATTATTACAAATGGTTTCAGAGGTTACAAAATGCCCGAATGAATTATATCTGCATTTGGACGTTATTAAAAGCAAGAGTTTATTGAAGATTTAAATGTTTATTTTAAAGATAATGCGAGCTTTAATGGAAATAGTGACTAAGGTTTAGTTTCTCAAGAAGTTATTAGGAAACGATACCAAAACAGTTTTCCTTATTTCGCTATCAGATTTCTAGAGGAAATAATACGTTTCCAAAATTTAAGATTTCATGTAAACTTAGGTGAATTTAACCATCATACAAGTCTAAAATCATAAAACAGTATTTTTGAAACTGAGCGTAAAGTTTTTGCGAAAACCACTGTTTTTACTAAGCTGTCTGAAGCAACAAAACAAAAGAAAGATTATTTTTTAAAACCCTAGAAAAAAAATAATTAACGATTGACCAGAGTTTCCTGCTCCAAGTTGTCAGTTTAACCATAATAATATTAGCTTTTGGCTTAATATAAATAATACATTAGGTAATACTGAAGCATTGTGAGACAGTGAAGGAGGTAAACTATCTAAGTTTGAAATTGTAGATAAATTAGGTTTTGAGGATGTAATAAAGAAACCTGTTGCTTTTCTTAGTTTTAATGAATTACCCGCCTTATTATATGCTCTTTTAATTGATAAAAAAACACCAAAAGAAATCGGAAATGTTATTAAATCAAAAAATTTTAAGCAACAAAGTTTAATAAGAAATTTTGATATAAATGCTGATGTTAATGATAAAAGGATACCAAATAAACTTAAAAAAGCAATAAAATTGCCTGTTAAGGGTATTGGCAAGTTTAAATTAATTAGAGCCATAGAGAGGGAGGAATTGATAAAACCATTGGAGTATAGAAGAGTATTAAAATATCCAAATAAATTTTCGAATATAGAAAAAGGTAAAATAGCAAAATGGTTAGCTAACGATATTAAACGTTTTGTAAGACCTATTACTAGAGAAAGAATTAAAAGGATATCAAGTATCAATATTTCAAGATTTGTTCGCTTTTTATGATGTTAAAAGAGAAGAAGTGCAACTGTATATTAAAGAAGAATTGAAACTGGATTTAAAAGAGGATAACCCTTTTAATGGAATAGATTTTTCTAAAAAACATTATTTATTTTTTGTGAGGAGTATTTGCTAAAAAGAGCAAAGTATTTAAATGCTTTAAGAAAAGACTCGGTAGAGTTTAACGATGAGGTCTTTAACGCTTTTACTAAAAAAATTTATGAAATAAAGAGTATTGAGAAGCAAAAAGAGTGGTTTTTAGGTCATTCTAAATGGGCCATTATTTTCAAGTTTTAGCGACCTAAAAATATAACCTTTTTAGTACTCTTCACACTTTTTCATTTTGCCTGGGCAAAATGAAAAAGTGTGAAGAGTTTTTTTATAACAGCTAAAACTGTTGCGTTTATGACTTGAATCTAAGTTATAAAAAAACGAGAACTCTTTAAATCTATTTAAAATTAACATGATTTTATAACATGAAACTTTTGATGATAACACGATTTGTTGCCTTATGGATAATAACGATACCTTTTCTTCTGCTAATTAAGTCGTATTAAAAGACAAAACTTTTAATACAGACATCTAATTAATGAGATACTGAAATATATTAAGCACAAGAAAGATATAATGAATAGGCCGCCTCATGGGTAACGCCTATAAAAAACCTGATACGTTATAAAAACATATCAGGTTCATTATTATGTTATAGAATTATTTAAATACTGGTTAACTAAAAATAAAATATGTTGACACCACTATTAAACAGATAAATATCCCGATAATTTTTACGGGTTTCCATGGTGTTACATCTACTTGTTCGGTATATGGCTGCTCGTAATCGGTTTCTCTTGGTTTTAATTTCCCTATAACCAACATGATGGTTATAGTTAACACAAAGGTTATGGCTTGCATGTGTAGCATATGCATATCAATTATGCCAAGTCCGTTTGATAAAATAATGTATATTACGTAAATAGAGAATGCAAATATAATGCCCACTTTGGCTGCTATAGCAGGCACACGTTTAGTAACTATACCCATTAGAATAACGCTTAAAATAGGCACGCTATAGGCGCCGTTTACGGTTTGTAGATAACCAAAAATACTATCGGCATAAACTAAGAATGGTGCAATTATCATAGCGAAAAATGCTAAAATCACTCCGAAGCGCTTTCCCTTTTTAACAATTTCTAACTCTCCTGCATCCTTGTTTATAAATTGCTTATAAATATCGACTCCATAGAGTGTTACACAACTGTTTAATGCGGAATTGAATGAGCTTAAAATCGCGCCAAATAATACGGCTGCAAAAAAGCCAATCCATACTTCTGGTAAAACATCGGCCACTAATGTTGGATATACATCGCTGGTATGCATACCGGTTCCATATTTATGAAATGCTATTATACCTGGTAACACTACTATAATAGGACCTAATATTTTTATGAATGCCGCAATGGTTAATCCTTTTTGTCCTTCGGCTAAGTTTTTTGCACCTAATGCGCGTTGAATTATTTGCTGGTTACTGCCCCAATAGAATAATTGTACCAACATCATACCTGTAAATATAGTGACGAATGGTATTGAGGAATCGTCGCCACCAATAGCATTAAATTTCTCAGGGTTTTCTGTGGTTAATTTAGTTAACCCACCAAAAAGACTACCGTCGTCACTTATAGACATTAATCCGAAAACCGGAATTAAAAGCCCACCAATTAATAAACCAACGGCGTTAATAGTATCTGATACAGCTACAGCTTTTAAGCCTCCAAAAATGGCATAAATAGAACCGATGATACCAATACCCCAAACGCAAATCCAAACTGATTCCCATTCACTAACCTCAAGCATTTCGGGAATATTAAACATACCACTAATGGCTTTAGAGCCTGTAAACAATACCATTGGTAATAATACCACAGCATATCCCGTTAGAAATAAACCTGATGTTAAAGCCTTTGTTGTACTATCAAATCGCCTTTCTAAAAACGTAGGAATGGTAGATATACCGCCTTTTAAATAACGTGGCAATAAAAACACTGCAGTTATTACCATAGCAATGGCTGCTAAAGTTTCCCAAGCCATAACTAATACACCATCGTTATAGGCATCTCCGTTTAATCCAACAATTTGCTCTGTAGACAGGTTGGTTAACAATAAAGAACCCGCTATTACAGTTGCTGTTAAACTTCGTCCTCCTAAAAAATAACCATCGGAAGTATTTTCGTTTGTTTTTCGAGTGGCTAAATATGATATAATGGCTACTAATAATGTAAAGCCTACGAATGAAATAATTCCCATATTTTTATTTGTTTTTTTTAGATGATTGCTAATATTCTATTTAGAAAACGTTTAAACTTAAAAGAGGGAATCTGACATTTAGTTGGCACGATTCGCTACTTATTTTGAAACTATTCATTACGTTATATGTATAACATTTTTCTTTATTTTAAATATATTGATTGATTATGTTCTCAAACAATTCTTGCTTTCCGCTTTGTAAACTTAACTCTCCATTTTCTTGAGCTATTTTATATAAATCTTCCATAGACAGTTTACCATCTTCAAAAGCTTTTCCGTTACCAGAATCAAAAGAAATGTAACGCTCTGCTCTTAATTTCTCATAAGGAGAGGATGTAATAATTTTATCTGCAATTAATAACGCTCTAGCAAAAGTATCAGCTCCACCAATGTGTGCGTAGAATACATCTTCTAAATCTGTTGAGTTTCTTCTAATTTTTGCATCAAAATTAACACCACCACCTCGTAAGCCTCCTGCTTTAAGGAATACTAACATCGCTTCTGTAGTTTCTTGAATGTTGTTTGGAAATTGATCTGTATCCCATCCATTTTGATAGTCTCCACGATTTGCATCTAAACTACCTAACATCTCCGCTTTTGCAGAAACTTCTAATTCATGTTGAAACGTGTGTTGCGCTAAAGTAGCGTGATTTACTTCAATATTGATTTTAAAATCTTTATCTAAACCATATTCTTTTAAGAAACCAATAGCAGTAGCCGAATCGAAATCATATTGATGTTTTGATGGCTCCATAGGCTTAGGCTCTATAAAGAAATTCCCTTTAAAGCCTTGTGCACGCGCATAGTCTTTAGCCATAGTTAAAAACTGTCCCATGTGGTCTAACTCACGTCCCATATCTGTATTTAATAACGACATATAACCTTCACGACCTCCCCAGAATACGTAATTCTCACCACCTAATTTAATGGTTGCATCTAAAGCTAATTTTATTTGTCCTCCAGCACGAGCAACTACATTAAAATCTGGATTTGTAGATGCCCCATTCATATAACGTGGGTTAGAAAAACAGTTTGCTGTTCCCCAAAGTAATTTAGCTCCAGAAGCAGCTTGTTTTTCTTTTAAGTAATCTGTAATGGTTGCTAATCTACTTTCAGATTCTGCAAACGTTGCTCCTTCTTGAATTAAATCAAAATCATGGAAACAGTAGTAACCAAATCCTATTTTTGTGATAAATTCGAAAGCTGCATCAGCTTTATCCTTTGCTGCTTGAATAACGTCAGAAGATTTATCCCATTCAAATTGTTGTGTTCCTGGTCCAAACGGATCTGAACCTTGCCCACAGAACGTATGCCAATATGCTACAGAGAATTTAAAATGCTCACGCATTGTTTTACCCGCAACAATTTGATCTGGATTATAGTATTTAAATGCTAAAGGGTTATCTGATTCTTTTCCTTCAAACTTAATGTCCTTAATACCCTTATAGTATTCTTTGTTTCCTATTAATGCCATGGTTTTTAGCTTTTAGCTTCTAGCATTTTGCTATTGGCTGATTTTTTTTAATTATTAATTGTTTTTAAGTCTTATTTCTAGTTCCTTTTTCCAGCTTTCGTAAGCTTTTAAATAAGGTTCTTTATTTCCCAATGGTTCGTAGGTCATTACATGATCGTTGTTGGTAATATTATCACTAAATTTTTTGAAATCACCATCAGTTAAACCTGCGGCTCTTGCTGCTCCTACAGCTCCAGTAGTATTATAAATTTCAATTTCATAGCCTATTAAAGTAGCTACGGTGTTCGAAAATATTTCCGATCTAAATAAATTATCGTTCCCTGCTCTAATTACATTAATTACCGCATTATCATTTTTCAAAATATCCATCCCGTAAACAAACGAGAAGGCAATACCTTCTAATGCTGCACGATACATATGAGCATCAGAATGTTTATTAAAATTAATATTTGCATAATGCGTTCCTATATTTCTATTATTTAAAATACGTTCTGCTCCATTCCCAAAAGGAATAACACATAAGCCTTCAGATCCTACAGGAATCTCTCCAGCTTTAATATTCATTTCTTCATATGAATTTGCTGCCATATTATCTTTTAACCAACGGTATTGGATCCCAGATCCATTAATACACATTAGCTTCCCTAAAACAGGTTGTTCTTTGGTATAATTAACGTGTGCAAAATTGTTAATCCTTGAAGATTCTTTTGATTTTAATGAATTGGTAACTGCATAAATAACACCAGACGTCCCTCCTGTAGCTGCTACTTCACCATGATTAAACACGTTTAAAGACAATGCATTATTTGGTTGATCTCCTGCTCTATATGTAACTGTTGCTCCTACTGGTAGTCCAGATTCTAAAGCGCCTTTTTCATTAACCGAAGATTGATTGGTGAAATTCTCTACAATATCTGGTGTTAAACTAGGATCAATACCATAATAATCTAAAAGGAAATCGGCTAGTTTATCATTTTCAAAATCCCAAAGAATCCCTTCAGATAATCCGTTTTTTGTGGTATGAAATTGCCCTGTTAATTTGTAAGCAATAAAATCACCAGGTAACATGTATTTATTTATTTGCGCATAAACTTCGGGTTCATTATCTCTAACCCATTTAAGTTTTGATGCCGTAAAATTGCCTGGAGAATTAAGTAATTCGCTTGCGCATTTATCATGTCCTAACGCATCAAAAGCATTATTTCCTATATCTACAGCACGACTGTCGCACCATATTATGGAATTACGAAGTGCAGTACCCTCTTTATCAACAACTACCAATCCATGCATTTGGTACGAAATACCAATACCTGTAATTTTAGACGCATCTATATTTGCATCTTTAATAGCTCTTTTAGTAGCTGTACAAACATATTTCCACCATACGTTTGGATCTTGCTCTGCCCAATCTGAATGGATGGCAATAATTTCCATTTCTTGCTCTGGCTCGTATAAACTCACAAGTTTTTCTCCTGTTAGCGCATTTACAATGGCAACTTTTACAGAAGAACTGCCTAAATCATATCCTATATAATACAAATGTTTATTTTTTTAATACCCGTTGAGATTGGAAAATTAAAAAATCGACACTAATTATTACTTATTATAACGGAAAGTCTTTGCTTTTTCTACGAAAAGTTTTAGTTGAAATTAATCAAAATACTTCTTTTAAAATTATCCTCTATTTTTTTTGTTTTTTCAACTTACAACGAAGTCTCCAGAATACGTGTATTCTCACTAGAAGTCAACGCCACATTTTTTATAACAGCAGGAAGCAATATAGTTTCGCCTGTATTTAAACTATAACATCCCTCATCACACTCTAATGTAAGTCTGCCTTCAACACACATATAAATCACAAAAGAATCTGTGTTAGTATAATCTCTATACACTTCACCATTTACCTCAACAATGTTTGTTTTAAAATATGGAGAATGCACTAATTTTATAGACTTATTAGTTTCTGCGATATACGTAGTTTGGTAATCTTCATAAAATTTATAATCAATGGCATCAACAGCTAAATAGGTATGTAACTCACGCGTTTCACCTGTTTTAGCGTCTACCCTATCATAATCGTAAATTCGATAAGTAATGTTAGATGTTTGTTGAATTTCTGCCAACAAAACCCCAGCACCAATAGCATGCACACGACCTGTTGGAATATAAAACGTATCGCCTTTATCTACTTTTTCAATATTTAAAATATTGGTAAGCGTTCGGTTTTCAACGTGATTTACATAAGCATCCTTTCCAACATCCTGATTAAAACCAACAATCAATTCTGCATCATCATCGGCCTGCATAATATACCACATTTCATTTTTCCCAAATGAATTATGGCGTTCCTTAGCCAACTCATTACTAGGGTGTACTTGTATAGATAATGGTGTTTTAGCATCAATAAATTTGATAAGTAACGGAAACTCTATACCAAAATCCTCATAAACCTTTTGTCCAACAAAATCACCTTTAAACTGTTCTGTAAGTTGCCTTAAGGTCAACCCTTTTAATTCTCCATCAGCAACTATAGTTTCATTGTTTTCAACATCAGATATTTCCCAAGACTCTCCAATAAATTCCTCTTTGTAATCTTTATTAAGAACGGTTTTCAATTTTTCACCTCCCCAAATACGGTAACTGTAAACAGGATTAAATTTTAATGGATATAATTTCATGCGTATTCTTTAATTTATTGTTAGCTGCTATTTTACTAGAGCTAAAATATAATAGTAATCAATAAAATCCTAGCTATACATTATAAACAGTAGCACAACCGTTTGCAAAATGCAAAATACTTTTTTTAACGTCCTTTTATGTTATGTAAGTTTCTTTTTTTCGACTTAATTAACTAGATTTCGTTTTTAGGACTTAAAAATATTTTCAATGTCAAAAACATATTACGATCCAGCCGATTTAAGAAAGTTTGGAAAAATCACAGAATGGAATGAAGAATTAGGAAACAAATTCTTTGATTATTACGGAAAAGTATTTGAAGAAGGCGCACTAACAGCAAGAGAAAAAGCACTAATAGCCTTAGCCGTTTCGCACACCGAACAATGCCCATATTGTATAGATGCCTACACAAAAGACAATTTACAACGCGGCGTAACTAAAGAAGAAATGATGGAAGCCATACATGTTGGGGCAGCCATAAAAAGCGGTGCAACACTAGTACATGGCGTACAAATGATGAATAAAGTAAACAAGCTAGACGGATAGTATTTGGGCGTTACCACAAGGGCGGGCTTTCACGAGTCGCTTCCCGAAGAAAAATCGGGAGAGCTCCTACAATCGCTCAATCCCTAACGCGAACCAGTTAAGAGTTAAGAAAAATATTAAATACGGGACTAAGCACCAAATTAACAAAAGTAAAAGTCCCAAATTCCGATGCAATCGGAAACATCAAAATTCAGAAATAATGAGTGCAGGAATAAAGATGCGAAACGAAGTTTCAAGCACATAATTCCGAAACGAATGATCCGCAGGAATTTCCTAATTTTGATATGATTTTTTGGTTCGTTTTGTATCAAGACAAAATGCACATAAAATTAATTGTATGACAAAAGTAAAAACACAATCATTACAAAAACGCGAAAGCGATTTAGCAAACAGTAATCGTCAATTAGAAATACTATCAAATGGTATATTTCAAAATGGTGAATTACCAACTTTTAAAAGCAAAATATCTGAAACAAATCAATTTCCGTTAAAGGCGAAAAAGTTAGAAATCTTACAAATAAATGTAGGCTACATGTGTAATCAAGTTTGCGATCATTGTCACGTAGATGCTGGCCCAGACCGACAAGAAATTATGACGCGCAATACCATGCTACAATGTTTGGACGTTATAAAAAACACAGGCGCGCATACATTAGATTTAACCGGAGGTGCACCAGAAATGAATCCAGATTTTCGATGGTTTGTTGAGGAAGCTGCCAAAGCAGGTATTAAAGATTTTATTGTACGCTCTAACCTAACCATAATTAGAGCCAATAAAAAACATTACGACTTACCAGCATTTTTCAAAAAACACAATGTACACGTTGTAAGTTCCATGCCACACTGGACACGCGGAAAAACAGATAAACAACGTGGTGATGGTGTTTTTGATAAATCAATAAAAGCACTTCAAGAATTAAATGCCGTAGGTTACGGTATGCCAGATAGCGATTTACGATTAGATTTAGTCTACAATCCATCTGGAGCTTTTTTACCAGGGGACCAAATGTCTATGGAAAAAGATTTCAAAAAAGCTTTAATGGAAGATTTCGGTATACAGTTTCATAATTTATTTGCCATTACCAATCTACCAATTTCAAGATTTTTAGATTTCTTAATCGCTTCAGAAAACTATGAAGATTACATGTATCAATTAGTTGAAGCCTATAACCCTGCAGCTGTTGCCAATGTAATGTGTACCAATACGCTTTCAGTAAGTTGGGATGGTTATTTATTTGATTGTGATTTTAATCAAATGTTAGCATTACCCGTTAATAGTAAAGTAAAACACATATCAGAATACAACGAGGAGCTATTAGAAGGCAGAAACATTGTTATTTCACAACATTGCTACGGCTGTACTGCTGGAGCTGGAAGTAGCTGCCAAGGTGTAGTATCTTAACAACTTATTAAAATGAAACATCTATTTTTCTACATCATTATATTAACTTCTATTTTTGGCTATTCTCAAAAAAAACTATCAAAATTATTAGATAAATACAATAATGAAAGCATACCTTATATAACGGTTAATCAATTAAAGGACAACAACTCAAATGTTGTTTTTTTAGATGCTAGAGAACAAAAAGAATACAATACAAGCCATATAAAAAATGCCATTTTTGTGGGTTATGATTTTTTTAGCATGGATTCTGTTCAAAATAAATCATTAAAAAAAGATTCAAAAATTGTAGTATATTGCTCATTAGGTATTCGATCTGAAGATATTGCAGAAAAGCTAAAAAAAGCAGGCTATACAAATGTAGAAAACCTCTACGGTGGTATTTTTGAATGGAAAAACAATAATTTACCTGTTTATAACACTAGCGAAAAAAAAACAGATAGCGTACATACGTTTTCTAAAGATTGGAGTAAATGGTTAGAAAAAGGCGTAAAAACATATGAATAAAGAACTTGTAATTGTTTTTGTAAAAAATATAAAACTAGGGAAAGTAAAAACCCGACTTGCCAAAACCATTGGCAATCAAGGTGCTTTTGAAGTGTATAGCGATTTAGTAAAAGTTACCGAAAACGCTACTGAAAATTTAAAAATAGATAAATATATTTATTTTTCAGATGCGGTTGTAAATACCAAATGGCAAAACGATTTTAAAACTACGCAAAATGGGGCTGATTTAGGAGAACGCATGAAAAACGCTTTTGAAAATGGATTTGATGCAGGGTATAACCGTATTGTTTTAATAGGGTCTGATTTACCAGATATTGAAGCTAAACATATTGAAGTAGGTTTAAATAAATTAAAAGAAACCGACGTTGTTTTTGGTCCAGCCGAAGATGGTGGTTATTACCTTATTGGACTCTCTAAAATGCACGAATGTGTTTTTAACAACAAACCTTGGAGCCAAACCAATTTATTAAAAGAAACCCTAACAGAATTACAAAAAAACAATATCACTTTTAGTACCCTAGAGGTATTAAACGATATAGATACTATAGAAGATTTAGTCGCTTCAAATTTTTATAAAAACAATCTTGAATTACAAGAAAAAATAAAAGAATTAAATGATTAAACAAATTACCGAAACAGTAGAATATTTACAAGGTAAAGATTTTGACAGTCCAGAAATAGGTATCATTTTAGGAACCGGATTAGGCCAACTAATCAACGAAATAGAAATAATAAAAGAAGTTAGTTATAACCACATTCCTAATTTCCCAACTGCAACAGTAGAATTTCATAAAGGCAAATTAATTTATGGTAATTTAGCTGGTAAAAAAGTTGTTGTTATGGAAGGGCGCTTCCATTTATATGAAGGTTACACTTTACAAGATGTAACATATCCTGTGCGCGTAATGGAAAAATTAGGCATAAAAACCTTATTAGTTTCAAACGCTTCTGGAGCCATAAACTTAGACTTTAAAAAAGGCGAATTAATGCTTATTGAAGATCATATAAATCTTCAAGGCAGTTCTCCTTTGGCATTTAAAGGTGTAGAAAAATTAGGTGAGCGTTTTACAGATATGAGTGCACCTTATGATGCTAAAATAAATGAAAGCTTCAGGCAAATAGCAAAAGTAAACAACATAAAACTTCATGAAGGTGTATACGCTAGTGTTGTTGGCCCACAATTAGAAACTAGAGCAGAGTACCGTATGCTAAAAATTATTGGAGCAGATGCCGTTGGTATGAGTACGATTCCAGAAATTATAGTTGCTAATCATTTAAATTTAAAAGTAGCTGCAGTGTCAGTTTTAACAGATGAATGCGACCCAGATAACTTAAAACCTGTAAACATAGAAGAAATCATTGCTATGGCCAGTAAAGCAGAGCCAGAAATGATCACTCTTTTTAAAGAATTAATAAAAATATTGTAACGTCATTCCGAACGAAGCGAAGGGATCTTTTAAAGAGATTGCCGGGTCATTTTATTCATCGATATGACAAACTAAAACAAACTATGAGTAACTATTTAGATGCCACACACGATGTATATAAAGAAGCTGCATTAACACCAGATGTTGGTTTATGCTGTACTACCAATCCTATTTGGGAATTACCAGGATTAAAAATTCCTAAGATCATGCAAGAGATGAACTACGGTTGTGGTTCTACTGTGCATGCTCGCGATTTATCAAACAATCCAAAAATGCTTTATGTTGGTGTTGGTGGTGGTATGGAATTATTACAATTCGCATACTTTAATCGTCAAAAAAACGGTGTTGTTGGTATTGATGTTGTTGACGAAATGCTAGAAGCTTCTCGTAAAAATTTCATTGAAGCTGAAGTACAAAACTCGTGGTTTAAAAGTGAATTTGTAGACCTTAAAAAAGGGGATGCAATGAATTTACCAGTAGAAGATAATAGTATTGATGTTGCTGCTCAAAATTGTTTATTCAATATTTTTAAAGCAGATGATTTAAAGAAAGCTATTGAAGAAATGTATCGTGTACTAAAACCTAATGGTAAATTAGTAATGAGCGACCCAACTTGTGAGCAACCTATGAATGATGAATTACGTAATGACGACAGGTTACGTGCTTTATGTTTAAGTGGAAGCTTACCAATTACAGAATATGTAAAAGCATTAACAGATGTTGGTTTTGGAACTATAGAAATTCGTGCGCGTAAACCATATAGAATTTTAGATCCTAAAAACTACCCTACAGATAAATTGATTTATATAGAATCTATTGAAATAGCAGCCATTAAAGATCCAATGCCAGAAGATGGCCCTTGTATTTTTACAGGAAAAGCAGCTATTTACTATGGAGAAGATCGCTTTTTTGATGACGGCAAAGGACACGTTTTATTAAAAAATCAGCCTTTAGCAATTTGTGATAAAACAGCAGGAGCTATTGCTGCCTTAGGTAGAGATGATATTTATATTAGCGAATCTACATTCCATTATGATGGTGGCGGATGCTGCTAAGCGACAACCTAGATTTAATTACTTCACAAAAGAGCTTCTTAATTAAGAAGCTCTTTTGTGAACATTCAATTTAAACAATTATAGTAACAATTTCGTCCAAAAGGAAATAATTCTTTTATTTATGATTTTAATCCTCTTATTTATTTCTGCTTGCTTTTTAGCCTATAGCAATGGTGCTAATGATAACTTTAAAGGTGTAGCGACACTTTTTGGAAGTGGCACTACAAACTTTAAAAAAGCTATTAATTGGGCAACAATAACCACTTTTTCAGGGTCTGTTGCTGCTATATTTTTAGCGAGTGAATTAGTAAAGAATTTTTCAGGCAAAGGGTTAGTTCCAAATGAATTAATTACAATGCCCATTTTTGCAATCTCAATTGCTTTTGGAGCTGCATTAACAGTTTTTATTGCTACAAAAATAGGAATGCCAATATCTACAACTCATAGTCTAGTAGGTGCTCTATTTGGTGCAGGAGTTATGGCAGTAGGTTCTCAATTTAATTTTGAAAAACTAGGAAACACTTTTTTAATGCCATTAATTGTTAGCCCTTTAATGGCTGCCATTGTTAGTTGTATAGCATATATAATTTTTAGGTTTATTAGAAAACAATTGGGAGTTACAAAAAAAACCAATTTAAGTATTCACCAGAATCAAGTTCCTAATATTTCAGCTATGTCTATGGACACTGCTACAATAGGAACAAAAACAACAATAAACGCATCTATAAACAATACTCTTGAAACTTATGAAGGACAACTTTTTGGACTAAATTCTCAAAGCATATTAGACAGTTTGCATTACCTAAGCGCGGGTGTTGTAAGTTTTGCTAGAGGTTTAAACGACACGCCAAAAATTGTTGGATTACTTTTAATAATAAATACCATTGACATTAAATGGAGTATGATAATTATTGCTCTAATTATGGGTGTTGGAGGCTTAATTAATTCAAAAAAAGTAGGAATGACGATGAGTAAAAAAATTACTCCTATGAATTCTGGTCAAGGTTTTACAGCTAACTTAATTACTGGGTTATTGGTTACTACGGCTAGTATTCATGGTATGCCAGTATCTACAACTCATATTTCTGTAGGCTCCATTTTTGGAATTGGTACTGTAACAAAAAAAGCCAACTATAAAATGATTGGTAAAATATTATTATCATGGCTATTAACATTGCCAATGGCAGCAATAATAAGCGCTTTATTATTTAAAGTTTTAGAATCTACATTTTAAGTTAAGCACTTCAAAAAAAAATGATAGCCTCTATACTTTTAAATTCTACAATAAAAATATATTATTTTTACAATAAACACTCGATTTAACATTTTGAATGAATAAATACATCGACATCATAAAAAACTCCTATTCCGGATATTGGAATTATCTTAAAAACGAGATACTTCTTCAAAATCAATGGGATAATTATTTTTATGGTTTAATTGTTATTTCTCTACTTGTATGGTTATTAGAAATTATTTTTCCTTGGCGAAAACAACAATCTATTTTTAGAAAAGATTTTTGGCTAGACATATTTTATATGTTTTTCAATTTCTTTATTTTAAACTTAATTGTTTTAATAGCACTATCAAATACCATAGTCGAAATTTTAAATGATGTTTTAAAAAACATAAATTTATCTATTTCAAATTTTCAACTTTTTAATGCTAATGATTTACCAAAATGGTTAGGTCTGCTCATTTTCTTTATAGTTAGTGATTTTGTACAGTGGAATACCCACCGTTTACTACACCGTATTCCATTTTTATGGAACTTTCACAAAGTACACCATAGCGTTAAAGAAATGGGGTTTGCAGCACACTTACGCTACCATTGGATGGAACCTGTAGTTTATAAATCATTTTTGTACATCCCTATGGCTTTAATTGCTAATTATAATGCCCAAGACGTAGCTATTGTATATTTTATTAGTATAATCATTGGACATTTAAACCATGCCAATTTAGGATGGAATTACGGTGTTTTAAAATACATTCTTAATAATCCTAAAATGCATATTTGGCATCACGCTAAAGAATTACCTAAACATGTTAGGTTTGGCGTTAATTATGGACTAACTCTTAGTACATGGGACTATATTTTTAAAACAGATTATATACCGCATAACGGCAGAGATATAGAACTTGGTTTTGAAAATGATGAAAAGTTCCCAAAAGATTTTATTTGTCAGGAATTATTTCCGCCAAAAGAAAAATAAACTTTAATGAGAAATCTACTTACTTTAATTTTTGTTATCTTAATTTTTGGATGCTCTGGCACAAAAAAGGTTATAAAAAACACACCAGAAGATCTTCTAAAGATTTCAAAATCAAAAAAGAATAGTGTTACTAAAAAGGCAAAAAAAGATAGTATTATTATTCAACCACAAGAAAAGGGAGGTACGATTGTTAATAATTCTGATTTCAATCAAAACCTAACAAAACGGACTTTTACAAAAAAAAACTTTTTTTGGGATGAATTACTAGAAAAGCACGTTTCAAATGATGGTAAGGTAAACTATAAATCATTTAAAACCGAGCATAAAAAACTACTTGACTATATCTATGTTTTAAGTTCATTATATTCTGATAGAAATTTTAAAAATCTACCTAGAACAGAAAAACTCGCCTATTGGATAAATGCATATAATGCAATGACTATAGATTTAATTTTACGTCATTACCCAATTAAAAGTATAAAAGACATTAAAAACCCTTGGGATCAGCGCTTTTGGAAGTTAGGAGATAAATGGTATAATCTAAACGAAATCGAACATCAAATTTTACGTAAAATGAACGAGCCACGTATTCATTTTGCCATTGTTTGTGCGTCTTATTCTTGTCCTAAATTATTAAATGAGCCTTTTCAGGCTTCAAATCTTGAGGAACAACTTACTCAAGTTACAAAAAGTTTTTTAAACGATTCTGAGCGTAATAATATTTCTAAAGATAATATTCAACTTTCTAAAATTTTTCAATGGTTTGCTAAAGACTTTAAACAGAATGGGAGTTTAATCGATTTTTTAAACCGATACACTGCAATTAGTATTTCCGCGAAAGCGAAAAAGACTTTTAAAGATTATAATTGGGATTTAAATGAGTAGAATATCTATCATAATTCCTATTTACAATGAAGCAAAACATATTTGCAATTTGCTTCGTCATCTTATAGAAAATTCTTCAAGCGAAAATATTGCTGATATTATTATTGTTGATGGTGGTAGTACAGATAACTCCCAAAAAATAGTTTCTTCCTTTAAAAATGTTTCCCTTTTAAATTCAGAAAAAGGTCGTGCCGTACAAATGAATTTTGGTACTAAACATGCTACCGGTGATATTCTTTATTTTTTACATGCCGATTCTTATCCGCCTCAAAATTTTGATGAATTTATTATTAACGAAATTAATAATAACAATCTTGCAGGCTGTTTCAAAATGAAATTTGACACCAATCATTTATGGTTAAAGCTAGCTAGTTGGTTTACAAAATTCTCATGGAAAACATGTAGAGGTGGTGATCAAAGTCAATTTATAACAAAAACGCTTTTTAATGATATTGGTGGTTATAATGAAGTATTCACCATTTATGAAGACAATGATTTAATTTCAAAACTCTACGAACGCAACCAGTTTGTAGTAATTCAAGAATGGCTAACAACCTCTGCTAGACGCTACAATGCAAACGGCATGTGGAAGCTTCAATTACACTATTGGTCTATTCATTTACAAAAACGATTTGGTGTTTCTCCCAAAAAACTAAATCAATACTACTGCAAATATGTAAATGTTAAAAACTTATAAATAACACTTAAGGAAATTCTAAATGTTACAATTGGCTCAATTAATCGTCTACTTTTACACAAAGCAACGACTATATGAAACACTTTTGCAACGTTAGTTTATTTTTCATTTTACTATCTACAACTGCAATATCTCAACAAATTATAAGTGCAAAAATTATAGATTCTTTATCGTATGACCCTATTTCTTTAGCAACAATATCTACATCTAGAAACCTGATGTAATAAGTAATAAAACAGGACATTTCTCTTTATATTTAAACAAGAAACGCTCTAAGAAAGACTCATTATTTGTACGCTGCTTAGGTTATGAAACAAAACGTTTCCTTTTAAAAAAAATTACTGATAGCATAGTCGTTTTAAATCTAAAATCTATTGAATTAGACGAGGTTTCAGTATCTAATAAAAATTATACAGTTGAAGAAATAATAGATAAAATTAAAGATAACCTCAACGTTAATTACGACTATAATTTTTCTAAAAGCAGATTATTTTATAGAGCTTCTTATTTTTCGAATATTTCAAAGAATGATATCAAAATCAAAAAGACAACTATCCCTGAATTTAATCAAAAATTTGTAGATAGCCTCCTAGCCATTATGCCTAAAAACGAGGATAATTACATAGGAATTCTTGCCGATTTTTATAATAAAACTGGAAATAAAGATTTTCAAAAATTAGACATAATAAAAGCTTCTCATTTATATGATAAAAGCAAAGACGTGTCTTTTGAAAATCTCGAAGAAAAGTTTAATACAATCATTAAAAAACACATAAAACGCGATTCATATTTTAAAATTAAGTTGGGTATTTTTGGAACAAAAAGCGATATTGACTCATCGTTTTTTGAAAATAAAAACGCTAAAGAAATTGAGCAAACACAGGTATTAATTGAAGAAAATAAAAAACGAGATGCAGAGCGGAAAAGAATTTCTTGAAATATAGAAAATCGGCTATTTCACAAATACAACGAAACAGTTTTATTATTGAAGATAGTGATCTTAACTTTTTATAAAAAGATAATAGATATGATTTCAAAATTGAAGATTATAGTTTTTTAAATGATGATTTTGTTTATAAAATAAGCTTTGTTCCAAAACGAAAAGAAGATTAGAAAGGAACTATTTACGTAAACATAGAGGATTTTGCTATTGTTAGAGTAAATTATAAAAATGTAAAAGCGTTAAAAAACTTTAAATTATTAGGAGTTTCTTTTAATCAATTTCTAAAAAAAAGGAACACTTACTTATGCTAAAAACGAAAATAACAAATATGTTATACGTTATGCCGAAGTTGAAGAAGGTAGTAAATTTGGTATTGATAGACCTTTTAAAATTATTGAAAAGAACAAAAACACTAGAGGTCATAGAAAACAAAACGAACTGTCATCAGACATTTATTTTATTGTTTCAAACATACAGAAAACGGAGTTAGTTATTTTTGAAAACACACCTGTAGTCGAAATAGATTACACAAACTTCAAAGAAAAACCAAAAGTAAAACCAGTTTACTTACCTAAATACGAACCAGAGTTTTGGAAAGGCTACAATGTTATGGAACCCAACCAAGCTATTAAAGATTTTAAAAGTATTGAGTAACTTTAACCTTTACTTGTTTCTACCTTTTTCATCTGGGTACAAGCTATAAACAGGATCACTTTGCAAAAAGGCTTTAGTATCTATATCCATACCTGTGATTTTCCCTAAAAATGCTGCTCCGGTGTCTACATTCCATATATTAACAGCATTCATAGGCACATCAATATTAAAATTTGTTGTTGGTGTATGCCCTATATAAATTTCGTGATAGTGTTTTAAACGTTTGGGATACATAGGCGAGTCTTTAGAAATACTCTTATCTAAGGCTAAAGTCATTTCCCAAAGTGTTCTATCAAAGTAAAGTGTTTCTTTGTAAACTTCTCTTTCTGCACCGTGCATTGATGTAAAACCAGCATGAAGAAACAGTCTGTTTTTATCATCAATATGATACATTTTTAAATTTTCGAAAAACTCTAAATGCTCTGCTTTTTCTTCAGATGAAAAACCATCATAACTTTCCATAGTTTCTTTTCCGCCGTGAATGTACCAAGTTGGATTAACATCTTGAGATCTCAACCAATTTTCGCACCAAACATCGTGATTTCCTTTAACAAAAATGCAATCTGTTTTTTTAGATAAATCTATTAAAAACTGAATAACTTGAGCAGATTCACTCCATCCATCTACATAATCACCCATAAAAATTAAATGATCTTCATCTTTAACTTCCAATTTATTTAAAAGCTGAATTAAGCCTTTTAAACCCCCATGAATATCACCTATTGCTAATGTTCTCATCATCTAAAAAATTTCAAGCAAAAATAATAGAAACCATGAAAAAGAGAACAAATGAATATTAAATTTAAATTAAAAGTATTGCCCTATTCCAAATACAAGTCCTTTTGTTTCGTTTTTTGTAAGTCCAATACCGTAATCTATTCTAAAAACCGCGTTATAAATCTTTTTGTGTATAAAACGAAGTCCTAAACCAGAATAGACTCTTATGTTATTGCTATTAGTAAAGTCACTTAAACTGCCTCCAGGGTTTTGCCACGTACCAGAATCTATAAAAGCATTTCCCTGTACACAGAACCAATTTTTATCATAAAGGGTATGTCTATATTCTGTATTAAAAACAATTGAACCCGTACCTCTATCTATGGTATTACCAACGCCTCTAATATTTAAATTGTTATCTACAGAAAATGGAGCAAAAGGTGTTTTATCATTCTTAGACAAACCTAATCTAATTCTATTTGCCCAATTACCTTTAGCACCAACACGCTTAAAATAATAAAAGTCATTAAAACCAATAAAAAAATCTGGTAGCATGCTATTTGTTGATGTTACGTACTGTAAATTAAGCATGCTTCTAAACCCTGATACATATTGATAATAATAATCTAAATTATTATACTCATAAATACCTTTTATTAGCCATTTATTTACATTTAATTCTTGAGGAACATTAGAACTTGTTGCTCCTGACCTATATTTATAATCTTCAACAAAATAATTAAACCCAAATTGTATTCTATTTTTAAAATTCATTTCAAAAAGTCCAAGAACCTCAATAGACTCATTATTATACTTATAATTAGCTTCATCGTTCTCTAAAAAAACAGGTTCTAGTGTTGTTAGATCTTGATAATTAATTGCTAAACCAAATCTATTTGAAAACAAATAAGGCGCTTTAAAGTTTATAGCGTAAGAATCATAAATATCTTTTTGATAAAATCCTCCTAAAGCTATATTCCTTCCTAATAAATTAAATTCTGAAAGTCCCAATCTATATGCAAACTCATCATCATTTGTAGTATATACACTTAAAGAAGGAATTAATGTAAAGTTTTCTTCTATATTATAAAAGACGTTATATTTATTATCATACGAATGAAATACTTGATAGTAAGCATGTGCTACTGAAGGTAATCGTTTTAATCTTAAAATATCTTGCTCAATCACTAAAGAATCTAACTTTTCTCCAGATTTTAAAGCTGCAATATGCTTTACAAATGATGCCTTAAGTTTTTTATTGCCTTGAACTTTTAAATCGTCTACAAGATAATCTTGACTAAATAACGTTTGATTAAAAACGCTTAAGACAATAAGTATTATTATTTTTTTAATCATTCTGATTTAAACGTTTTTTGCACCACCCAATTTACCCAATTATCTAGACTTACATCCATTAAAGTAAAATTATAGTTATCTCCAATAATTAAAGATGGTGGTGTTTGTGTTGTGACATTTAAAACAACATTTGATATGTTGTAATATTGAAAATTATTATCGTAAGTATAGGTTCCTGAAAGTAAATTATTTTCATCATCTGAAATCACTTGAAAATAAATAGCGTTATCTCCAACAGGATTATCCTCCCAAATAAAATTTGGCATACCAGACGTTGTTTGATCTACATCAACATTATCATTCCAAACTGTTGGTTTCGTTATTTGCTTTGTACGAATAGGGTTTGAAATTTTCAATTCACCATTTAATTCAAATGTAACAACAATCCATTTTTCAACAGAACAGCTTTGTGTGAACTTACCTAAATGTCCATTAAAAAAAGGCTCTGCAACTATAAATTGTCTAGTGTATTTAGAAAAGTCTAATTTATCTACATCAACACTTCCAGTTTCAAATAATCTGATATTTGTAGCACCAGCTTCGGGATAATAAAATATTAAAATATCGTTTGTTTCAAAATCACTAGCTGCACATGCAATAACGGCACCTAACTCATAACTACCGGAAGAAATATAAGTCTCTAAAGTAGCTAGAACATCATCATCCTTATCTGTATGACAAGAAAAAACAGTGAATAAACAAAACGATAAATACTTTAAATATTTCATTTTAATCCATATTGATTTTTAATAATTGTTTCAACTGGTTTATTTTGCGGTGTAAATCTAGAATTATCTTTTCCTCCCGCATTTTCATAATTATGATACCATTTCCAGATAAATCCTCCAGCAAACCAGTCTTCTTCACTCCAAAAGGCATCAAATAAAGCTTTAGTTGCGTTGGCTTGGGCTTCTAAATTTACTTGCGTCATGCTTCTATCACTATTCCAAGGTTCTTTACCCGAAAAATCTACACTCCTATATCCATATTCTGTGAATAAAATAGGTTTGCTATACTTTTCTGAGTAAGATTTCATTATTTTTTTGTGCGATTCCCATCCTAACAAACACGCTTTAATAGTTGGTGTTTTTTCATTAGAGACAGGAAAATAAGCATCAACACCAATAAAATCTAATTGACTCCAAAACGGTGTGCGTTTAAATTCATCCCAATTGGCAGCATATGTGAGTTTACCTTTATAAATAACCTTTACTTGATTAATTAGAACATTCCAATACTCAGATCTATTTTCTATAAATTGCTCTAATTCAGTACCTATACAAAATATATCAACATGCATTTCTTCTGCTAACTTCGCATATTCTAAAATGAATTTTGAATATGTGCTCTCTAAGATCTTCCAATCTCCTTCAGTAATCATTTTTATATTACCAGTAAACTCTCCTCTCCAAACCCAAATTTGAGGTTTAAGCATTATTTTCACATTATTATCATGAAGCTCCGAAATATATTGTTTAACTCCCCTTCTAGTCTCTCCAAACCATTGTCTTTCTGTGTTATAAACTATTTCTGGATGAGACAAATCTTTTATAAAACCAAAAGGCATAATAGCCGCATAATTGGCGTTAACGTTTACAACTGGCTCTATATGAGTCTTATCAACAGCTTCTCGAGAAGCAACAAAACTGACTCCATTAATTTTAAAATCTTGTCCTGTACAAGATTGAAACATAATGATCCATAAAAGAAAAAGAGGTCTAAATAGTTTCATTAACAATAACTTTAGACCTCTAATTTAGTATTTTATTTTCTGATTAAAATAATGCTCTTAATCCGATATTAAATGTTTGTCCTAATCCTGTATTTTTACCATCTACAAAATTAGTATAAAGAGCTTCTATATTTAACACTTTACTTATTTGATATTTAGCACCTCCACCAATAGCTGTGAAGTTTTGATCAAAATCATTACCAGCATCAATACGCTGAGAATGTTGAATTAAGGCTAATACTGTCGATTTTTGACTTGGGAAATAACTTAAAAAGACACCAGGTGTTAAACCTACGCTATCATTTGCAAAACTATCTTCTTTTTTACCAAAGTTATACTCAGCATTTAACTCTGTAAATAATTGCCATTGGTCAGAAATATTATAATCATAAAAAAATCTATTTTGAAATATGAATCCTTTTTGATCTAAAAACACACCACTTCCATTATTTATTGGTAAAAAATCTTCAGATTCATTATCAACCAAAGGAATATGAAGAGCAGTTTGAATAGTAAAATTTGAAACACTTTTAATTGGGTTAAACTTAATAGCTGGAGCAAAAGAAGTAAGTCCAGATCTAGCTGTTCCTTTTTCTCCATCAAAAGAAAATACATCTAAAGCATCTCTATCTGCCACAACATTAGATCTAAATTCTAATAATAAACCAATATTAACTTTACTACTTTCTGATACTCCTGTAAACACATCAACTGTCGAGGTGAAAAATGTTTGTCTAGCTTCTTTTCCCGAAGAAAAGGTACTTTTAGTTTGAGTATATAAATTATTAAACCATTTAATATCCCATTGACCTTTCTTTAACAACTTTGAAGGTGTATAAGTTTGAATATTACTTTTCTGTTCTTCTTTTTCTTCTTGAGCAAAGCCTGAAAACGATAAGGCTATTATGGTTACTAGTGTTAATGTTTTCTTCATCTTGTTTTGGTTTCTTAATTGTTTATTTGTTTAATTAATTATTGTTTATTTACTTTCCAATTATATGGGAAGTAGCTTAATTTAAATTTACCATCTAATTTCTCTGTTCTATACTTATTTATAAAATCAATTTCAGACGTTTTATTCATTGTAAAATCTTCTTTATACCACTCCATTATTTGTGAAACTTGCACACGCTTTTTCTTTGCGTTAACCATTATAAAACTTCCGTTAATTGCTATTCTAGTTTGGTTTTCTAGTTGACTTTCTAATGTGTTTGGTAAATATGCTTTATTTATTAAAGGCGGACAACCAAGAGCTCCACACACTAACACAAAATGATAACGAGGGTCTTTAAATCGAGCTCTTAACAACTTATGTTCTATATCATTCAAAGTAATCTGTTTTCCTCCTATGCTATGTGTTGTTTTATCAAAAAAGCCACTATTATCTAATGGTGAATTTGTTGGATAATGATCTATAATTCCTTTTATAACTGAAAGATTATAAGCATTAATCCAAAAAGCTTGATAATTTTTAACATCACTTTTTGAAACCGATATATCTTTAGCTAATTTTAAAACGTTATTTAATGATTCTTTATTAGAATGAATTTTAGAATACGCTACTTTTCCATTAGTTACATTTGCATTAAAAAATGCATCTGCTTCACTAAAAAAGGTTTTCACATCTTGCGAAAAACCATTTGTTACCATAAGTGTAAGTACTAATATTACTGTTATTTTTTTCATGTCATTTTAATTTAAGTTCAATCAGTCGTTCAAATGTTAAATAGCTTACACTGTGAAAAACTTTTTTAGTATCTAATAAAACAGTTAACCCTTACAGGCTCCTAGCTATTTAAAGCTATTCTAAATTAACAATTGTAATATAAGTTATTATCTTTAACTTCGACTTAACATTAAATAAATATCAAAATAGTCGATTAAGTTCGTTTGATTCAATCTAACATAACAGCCAAATTATGGAGCACATAGCTATTATAGGAAATGGAATTTCTGGCGTTACTGCCGCTAGACATATTAGAAAGCTTTCTGATAAAAAAATTACTATTATCTCTGCCGAAACAGATTATTTCTTTTCTCGTACCGCATTAATGTATGTATATATGGGTCATATGAAATTTGAACATACACAACCTTATGAGAACGGATTTTGGGAGAAAAATAGAATAGAATTAAAAAAAGGATTTGTAAAACATATAGATTCTACATCTAAAACACTTCAATTTGCAGAAGGAGACTCTTTAAATTACGACAAGCTTATTGTAGCAACCGGTAGTAAACCAAATAAATTTGGATGGCCTGGTCAAGATTTAAATGGAGTTATGGGCATGTATCACAAACAAGATTTAGAAAACCTTGAAAAGTATGCTCCTAATAATAAAGTTTGTAAACATGCTGTTATTGTTGGCGGTGGTTTAATAGGTATTGAGCTTGCAGAAATGCTTAACAGTAGAAATATTCCTGTTACCTTTTTAGTTAGAGAAAACAGTTTTTGGAATGGCGTTTTACCCAAAGGCGAAAGCGAAATGATTAATAGACATATTAAAAACCATCATATAGATTTACGCTTAGGCACTAATTTAAAAGAGATTGTTTCTGATGAAAACGGACAAGTAAAATCAGTAATTATACAAGAAACAGGCGAAGAAATACCTTGTAATGTCGTTGGCTTAACAGCTGGTGTATCTCCAAATATAGATTTCATAAAAGATACTCAAATTGAAATAGGTAGAGGTGTAAAAGTAAATAGATACTTAGAAACTAATATTCCAGACATTTATGCTATTGGTGATTGTTCAGAACAACATGAAGGCATAGACCAACGTCGCCCTATTGAAGCGGTTTGGTATACAGGTAGAATGATGGGCGAAACACTAGCTCAAACTATATGCGGGAACAAAATTCAATATAAACCTGGGCATTGGTTTAACTCTGCTAAGTTCTTAGATATTGAATACCAAACTTATGGTTGGGTATTTGCAAAACCTAGAGAAAATGAAGCTCATTTTCATTGGAAACATGCAGACGACACTAAATGTCTTACCGTGTGTTATAATACCGAAACAAATGATTTTTTAGGATTAAACACTTTTGGTATTAGAATGCGTCATGAAACATTTGATACATGGCTAACAGAAAAGCGTGATGTTAATTACGTTATGAATCATTTACATGAAGCAAATTTTGACCCCGAATTTTACAAACACTTCGAAAAAGAAATCCTTACTGCTTATAGAAATAATTTACAAACTGCCTAAACCAAAACAAAATGAGTAATAAATTAGATCAAAGTATGTCTCTAGCAAAACCAGATGCTTTAGATATTACCAACAAACAAAAAATAGCATTATCAATAGGTTTAATCGGGTTATTTATATTAGTCTTAGCTTTTTTTAATGTTAATTTCCCCAATAAAGGATTGTTTTTAACATTATCTCTAAGCTTAATAGTTATAGGAACCATTATTTACGCAAGAGAAGCCTACCTTACCAAACTTGAAGGTATAAAAAATGACGGGGTTTGGTTTAAATCAATTTCTTCTAGAGGCATTTTAGGTTGGTCATTAGGCATCTTTTTAACCTTATTCTATATTGTATTATACTTTTTCCCTATCTATCTAGGTTTAGGGAAAGATGGAGCAGTAAATACAGGTTTAATTGCGCTTTTTGACCCTTTAAGCAATTTATTAAGTGGTAATAATGCAAGTCAATGGTTTGTATATGGTACTCTATACACTGTAGCTATTCTTGTTTTTGGTTATAAATTTATGCTTAAATATCGTCATAATAGATACCAACAATTACGTACAGCTTCTGTTATGTTTTTCCAAACAGCATTTGCTTTTGTAATTCCAGAATTAATGGCACGTTTAAATTCAGACGATTTTTCATTGCCATATAATGATCTTAAAAACATGTGGCCGTTAAACTATTATGCCTTTGATCAATGGCGTGTAGATCAATTTATAAATGCACAAACCATTGGGCTCTTCTTTTTAATTCTAGGAGTAGTTATGGTATTTGTAATTTCTCCATATTTAACATATAAGTATGGAAAACGTTGGTATTGCTCTTGGGTCTGCGGTTGTGGTGGACTAGCAGAAACTGCTGGAGATTCTTTTAGACAGCTAAGCGATAAAGGAATAAAAGCATGGAAGTTTGAACGGTGGATGATTAATTCTATATTAGTATTCTCTGTTGTTATGACAGTTGCTGTAATCTCAACATTCTTAGGGTATGACTCTGAAAAATATTGGTTTACAAAATCAGTCTTCTTAATAAGCATTGGTATATTCTTAACCTTGTTATTTGCAGGTATCATGTATTATAAAAGAAATGAACTTAATAAAAGTGCTATTAAAGGCGCAACTGGATACTTTACATTAACCATTGTGTTTTTAGTATTCTTTTCATTTTTCGATTTAAGTCAAATAAAAATTAATGCGAGTTATTTTTCTTTCGGACTTAATCAAAACACATATGCTTTTGATGGTGCTTTACGTTCTTTCTATGGATTTGGAATTGGTTCTATTTTCTCTGGGGTTATAGGAACAGGGTTTTATCCTATCTTAGGGAATAGAACCTGGTGTCGTATGGGCTGTCCAATGGCAACTATTATGGGAATACAACAACGTTTATTCTCTAAATTTAGAATTACAACAAACGGCGGGCAATGTATTTCTTGTGGTAACTGTTCTAATAGTTGTGAAATGGGAATTGATGTTCGTGCCTACGCACAAAAAGGAGAAAACATTGTGCGTTCCAGCTGTGTTGGTTGTGGTGTATGTTCTGCTGTTTGCCCGCGTGGTGTACTTAAATTAGAAAATGATAGTATGGACGGAAGAATTAATCCAACCGAAATATTATTAGGCAATGATGTAGATTTAATGGATTTGGTAAATAAAAAATAAAAATTGAAACAGTTAATCTTAGTTTTTGGTTTACTCTTATGTATTAGTTTTAAAACTAATGCCCAAAAAACATACAAAAAAACGTATTTTGATAATGGTAAGCTAAAAACTGAAGGTTGGTTAAAGTCTAGCTTAAAAACAGATTATTGGATTTTTTATTTACCAAGCGGAAGTGTAAAAGAAAAAGGGTTCTTTATAGCTAATAAAAAAAATAAATATTGGTATTCTTATTTTGATGGCGGACAAATAAAATCTGAAGGTCAATACCAAAACGGACAGAGACAAGGTTTTTGGAAATATTTTCAAATCGATAACAAACTATTAAAAGAAGGACATTATAATAATGGAAAACCATCTGGCTTTTGGAAATTTTATCAAAAAAGTGGCGATTTAGAAAAAGAAGGCCATTTCAGTAACGGAAAATCTTCTGATAACTGGAAATCTTATTACTCGAATGGAAAAGTAAAAACTCTGGAACACTATCAAAATGGTTTAAAAAACAACTATTGGAAAACCTTTCATTACAATGGAAAACTAGCTAGCGAAGGTTCTTTTAAAAACAATAAAAAAATAGGATATTGGAAGTTTTATTATTCAAATGGTATGCTAAAAAAAGAAGGTAGCTTAAAAAATGGTATACAAACAAACTATTGGATTTTCTACAAACAAAACGGTAAAAAAGAAAGCGAAGGTCATCTTGTAAATGGTAATAAAAACAGTTGGTGGTTATTTTATGATGATATGGAAAAGGTAAACCATAAATGTCAATTAAAAAACAATCAAAAAAATGGTTATTGCCTTATGTATAGAAACGAAGAGCTTATATCTGCAGCAAAATACAATGCAGGTATTCAAATAAAAAAATGGACAGATTTAGCCACTTTCAAAAAAGAAAACAACTTAAACGATTTAAGAAACTAAACCACTAAAAAAGAAAAATATAATTAACCATACTTGTTAGCTATTTACTTGATGCTCGTCTAAGCTTATTGTATTTTTGTATCACAATAATAATTTATGCCTATAATTAAAGTCATTATCCCTGCTTATAACGAAGCCGATTCTATAGCTCATGTTATAAAAGACATTCCATCTATTGTAGACGAGGTTATTGTTGTAAGTAACAACTCTACAGACCAAACAGAAACCAATGCCAAAAACGCTGGAGCAACAGTGCTTAAAGAATCTAGAAAAGGCTATGGGTATGCTTGTTTAAAAGGTATGGAACATGTTGCTAATCAAAATACAAAACCAGATATTATTGTTTTCCTTGATGGTGATTATAGTGACTACCCCGAAGAACTCACAAAAATAATAGCCCCTATTCAAAATGATAATATAGATTTTGTAATAGGATCGCGAGTAAAAAAACTTAGAGAAGAAGGGTCTATGACCATTCCTCAAATTTTTGGAAACTGGCTAGCCACTACCTTAATATCAATAATATTTAGAGCAAAATTCACAGATTTAGGACCATTTAGAGCTATTAAATATAATAAACTATTAGCGCTTAATATGAAAGACAAAACCTATGGTTGGACGGTAGAAATGCAGCTAAAAGCCATAAAACAAAAATTAACATATACAGAGGTCCCAGTAAATTACAGAAACAGAATAGGTATTTCTAAAGTTTCCGGAACCTTAAAAGGTGCTATATTTGCAGGCATTAAAATATTAAGTTGGATTTTTAAATACAGTTTTAAATAATGATTATAGAAAGCATCGTTATTATTATATACACAATTGCCCTCATACTTATTTTCATGTATGCCTTGGCACAATTAAACTTGTTGTTTAATTATTTATCAGCTCAAAAAAAAGTATGCACTAGTCCAAAATTTGATTTTTCAAATCCAGACGAAATTCCATATGTAACCATACAACTTCCCGTTTATAATGAAATGTATGTTATGGAGCGTTTGCTAGATAACATTGCCTTGATAGACTACCCAAAAAACAAGTTAGAAATTCAAGTTTTAGATGATTCTACAGACGAAACTGTAAAAACCACAGCTTCTCAAATAGCGAGTTTAAAACAAACAGGGCTAGACATTGTACATATTTGCAGAACAGATCGTTCTGGTTTTAAAGCTGGTGCACTAAAAGAAGGTTTGAAGATTGCGAAAGGTGAATTCATTGCCATTTTCGATTCCGATTTTTTACCTAAAAAAGATTGGTTAAAAAACACCATTCTTTATTTTAAAGATCCAGAAATTGGCGTAGTTCAAACCCGTTGGGGACATATAAATCGTAATTATTCTATACTTACAAGAATTCAAGCATTTGCTCTAGATGCTCACTTTACCCTAGAGCAAGTTGGACGTAGTAGCAAAGGACATTTTATAAACTTTAACGGTACCGCAGGCGTATGGCGTAAAACATGTATAGAAGACGCAGGCAATTGGGAAGGCGATACCCTTACCGAAGATTTAGACCTTAGCTACCGCGCCCAACTTAAAAACTGGAAATTCAAATATTTAGAAAACGTAGAAACACCTGCAGAGCTCCCTGTAGTAATAAGTGCTGCACGTTCTCAACAATTTAGATGGAATAAAGGCGGCGCAGAAAACTTTAGAAAAATGCTTTGGCGTGTTTTAAAAAGTAAAAATATATCACCAAAAACAAAAGTACATGGGCTTTTACACTTACTAAACAGCACCATGTTTTTAAACATACTTATAGTAGCCATATTAAGCATACCCATGTTATATATTAAAAACGAGTATGCACACTTAAAAGCCTATTTTTTTGTTATGAGCTTTTTTGTAACAAGTACTTTAATCTTTTTTATATGCTATTGGATTATGTATAAAAAAATATACGGTGGTGGCATAAAGAGCTTTATGGGTTATATAGGCATGTTTTTCGTATTTTTCTCAATAGCAATGGGCTTTTCATTACACAACTCCATTGCTGTGCTAGAAGGACATTTAGGTAAAAAAAGCGAATTTGTACGTACTCCAAAATTTAACGTTAACTCATTAAAAGATAGCTGGAAAAACAACCAATACATCAAAAAAACAATATCAATCCACGTTATTTTTGAAGGTTTATTAATGTCTTATTTTGCATTCGGCATGTATAGCGCCTTTGTTGTAGGTGATCAAGGAGGCGATTTTGGATTATTCCCGTTTCATCTTATGCTATTCCTTGGTTTTGGTTATGTCTTTATAAAATCTTTAACCTCTAAAGTATAATTTATTTTGGATGTTACCACAAGGGGTCGGGCTTTCTCTACTCGCTCCCTCCTAAAAAGTCGGGGAGCTTAAACATGCTGCTCTATCGCTAACGTGGATAATAGAATTATCAAGAAGACAATGTATAATTAAAAAAAAGCTGTTTCCTCGTCTCTCTCTATAAGGAATTAAAGTCGTTAAAAAATTAAAATCTTCAACCTTTAAAAGGTTATTATGGCTAAACTTATTTCTTAGTTTTACCAAAAAATAAATACTTTGTAAATCCTCATCAACATTGTCTATTGATACTCTATCAACTTACAAATCATTAAACCTTGGACTACCTAATAAATTTGGTATAAATTCCTAAGCCACTTTTTTATAATTTTTTACTCTGATTTCTAATTCTTTTTCTGCTGGAGCTTTATAGTCCAAAGACGAATGTAATCGTTCATTATTATACCATTTCATATATTGTTTTATCACCAATTCAGCATGAATAATACTTTTGAATTTATATCGGTTAGTACATTCGTATTTAATTGATTTGAAAAAACTTTCAGCTACT
>CALKXS010000029.1 GCA_938003745.1 uncultured Algibacter sp. | reverse complement strand
ATACTATCTAAAATTCAAGATAAATTAAATAATAGACCACGAAAAATTATTCGCTATAAAACTCCTAAAGAAATAATAGAAAATGAACTAAAAATGGTAGCTTAGACTTAAATTAAAATTAGCAACAATTGTTGCGTTAACACATTCAATGCAGCTTATTCTCTTCAATAAGTTTTCTCATTTCTCTAAGTTTTTTAATTGTTTACACCTTTAATTTGTGTGTTTTTAGTTTTGTTTTCATTGTATAAGTTTTTAAGGAATGTTCCTTACTATACTAATACCCTCAAGCGTTTTTTTGTTCGCAATAAAGTGTTAAATTTTAAATTTAAGGAATAAAAAAAGCAACCTTACAAGGGTTGCTTATAAACGCAATCTACAAATTATCTTATAGTTTAATTACCGTTATAACTAGGCATTCTTAAATAAGTCCTGCCTATTAAATATCCTTTACTTCTTATATCTTTATGTATTTCTTCTATGTTTTCTGGAATATCTATACGTAACAACCAATTTACATCGAAGCCGTTTTGCATAGCGGTTTTCATTAAGTAACTATTTTCAGAGATTAGTTGCCCTAATCTTTCTAATTCATCATTAAAATCTAATAACAAGTCTTCGTGTAGTTTGCTTATCAATATTAGTATTTTAAATGCTCTTGCAATTATGTAAGTACAACATTTTCTTGCTTTCCCTTGGGTAGCTTCTAAAATACGTTTGTTATGGATGGTTAGTACCTCGTTTAACATCAACAAGTTTAAACTCACCTCTCCAAATTTATCTTTTGCTATTTTAACGTGCTCAGTAATCTCTCCACTAATTTCTCGCATATCCATCATTAAATAACCAGGAGAAGAATAATGCTGGGAAAAACGTTCTATTCTATTTTTTATCCTATTTTCTAGATATAATCTCCTGTCATCTATAGTTCTTGTATCTACTAAATCAAAATACAAACGATTAGCTAGGTTTAAGTCTTTTTTCAATAACCGTAGTATTAGTTTGTCTTTTTCCTTAGAAGGCAAATGGCTTATAGCCTCTTTAAATTTCTTATCGAATGTCATTTTGTTAGCTATACATATTCAGGATAAGCATTCCATTCCTTGCCTTCCAATTCTCTACCATTAGATTTTTTGCTTCTTTTAACTCCGTCCATTCCCCAAGTTCCCCATTGTTTAAAGAAAAATGCTGTTTTTTGTTCATCGCAATGTTTTTTAACATTTAGAGCCCATTCTTTTTTCATAGGTCTTGCCTTATGTCCACTTTCTCCACCAACAATAGCCCAATGAATTCCTTTTAAGTTTACTTCTCTACCCAAATCTTCTAATAATGGTTCTACTGAAAGAAATTTAATAGTAGCGTCTAATTCTCTTAATCTATCTATTCTTGGCAATCCGTTTTTCTTATTTTCAACTGTAATACCTAACCAAATATTTTTCGGTATTTTTCTAGTGGAAAAATATTCAAACATTCTATCTTCTCTTTTAGTTAAAATCTGGTAAATATGTCGTGGTGTTTTATCTATCACATCCATAACCTTATCCAAATATTCATTCGGCATTTCTTCATGGAATAAATCACTCATAGAATTCACAAAATATTTAGTAGCCTTTTTCTTCTTAATAGGTTGTTCTAATCTATTAGGCATTAAACTAAACTTAAATCCATTTTCATAACCTGTTGTCCCCATGGCTTTTAATCGATTAGCCATAGTCTCCGCATAACAAAACTTACAGCCAGAAGATACTTTTGTACACCCTGTTGTAGGGTTCCAAGTTTCTTCAGTCCATTCTATTTTCGATGTACTCATCTTTTTATTTATTTAAAAAAGTAAAATTAACTTCTTTTTCTTTCTTCTTTTTGTAATAATCGTATCCTATGTAAAAAGCACTTTTTCTAGCATCTTTACCATTTTCTAAAACCTTTAAATTAGGATTGTTCTTCTGCCGTCCTTTTAAAACTTCAACAGAATGACTCGGTAAATATCTATTTCTAAGACCAAAAGTATACAAATTAGAATTTGTTATAGTACCATTTCCTTGTTTAATATGGTTTCTTAATTTTTCAGGGTATTGGCTAAACGAAATAACATCATCTCCAAAAATAGATATTTGGTTTGCATTTCCAATTTTAAATCCTTCACCTCTTTTCTCGTCCATTTCCCATTTCGTTTTTAGCATTGTCTCAAAACCTTTAACGTGTGGAGTAAAGAAAAACAGCGCATAAGTGTTGCTTTTATCTCTTTGGATAGTAAATGTATCAACAAAGAATTTATCATCTAAAAACGTCCTATACTTCTCCTTTAAGGTTTGTATAAAGTCTCTCTCGCTATTAAAAAACTTATCTTCTCCATTTAAAAGAATTTCAAGCATCTTACTTAACGAATCTCCCCCTCTAAACTCTTCGTTTTTTAAAGACTTATTAGCAAATCGATACATCGGAGTAATTGGCACAAAAAGCAATAATTCTACATTACTATTGCAAAGGATATTTTTAATATGATTTGGCGTAATATCTTTATAAGCATAAGGGTATAAAAACAATAATAGCTTTTCATTTTTTAAACCTTTAATTTTAGGCGACAACTTTGGATAGATTTCGGAAACAAAATCTAAATTAGTATAACTTACCAATACATTATTTGGTTTAAATATTGGATTACAGGCTGACTGTACTCTTTCTATTTTATTCTTTCCTTTTTCAACATCAGAAGCTCCATAATCATTAAACCAAACATTCATAGCAATACAGCTTTTCTCGTTGGAGTAGTAATGATTTTTAATTGTTTCCAAGGCTAAAATGGGGCTTCCTTTTCCATTATCAGCATAAATTCCCTCTCCGCACATTAAGTCATAAAGATGTATCTTATCGCAAAACCCTGCTCTCTTTAATATGCTTAAATATTTAGACAAATACTTTACATATAATTCTACTTTTACAGATGAATGTTCTAGTAAAATATCTTTCGTACTTCTTCCTTTCACTCTTAAATTATTTAGTATAAGTTAGAAGTATAATTTACAGTTTATCAGCTGATTTACAAGAATATTAATTGATTTTTAGACGATAAAGATCATTTAAAGAAGCAGATGGATTTACTTTTAACCACTCTTTAATTCCAGAAGATTCTTCACTATTAGAACTTTCTTTTTTAGATACCCATGCAAAATTTTTAAGTAATTCTATAGACATGTCTTTATTGTAATTTTTTACTAGATTGGAAACTCTAAACCAATCTATAAGCCACCATAAAAGAAAACCCCATAAAGTCATAAAACACAATATTTGTAATCCCCATTTCTTTAAATAAGCATAATGCCAACCTAATGGCAATAAAAGTAAGTAAGCTGTAAAAATGGATTTCTTTTTCGGTCGTATTCTTCAAAATAGGCTCTTTTCTCACTATCAGAAAAATCAGTTAGACGAGTAGTTGCTAGTAAAGGTAAATTTCTCATAAATGATTAATTAACAACTACAATTCTATAATAATCATCACTTAGTACAATCGTATCAGAAGCCCTAATTTATACGCTGAGTATTACATTTCCATCATCATAAAGAGTTACATTATCTTCTTCTGTTTTCTTCTCAAACCCTTTATAAGGTAAGTTTCGTAAAATCCTTTTTAGTAAAGTCTTGTCATTACAAACCAACGAAGTGCTTTCTATTTTAATGTTAGTATTATGGTCTAATTTTATAATACGTTGTAGTGTTTGGTTCTTTGGAGGAAATGAATAAGTATATCTACCGATAATTGCTTTTCTTTTAATTTGCTCAATTGGTTGGCTCATTCTCCAACTATATTTCAATTTACTAGTTAGTCTATAAACGGATAATTCGGACACTTATAACAAGTCCTTTAAGTTATTAATTTGGGCTTTTACTGTACTTTGAACAGAGGAAAAAGCGATAATCAAGATAATTCTTCTCATTTTTAAAATCTTTAATTTCCGCCAGTCCCAAACAGATAAGTTTGTATAAAAAATAAGCGTGGAACTGTAGCTTACCGTTCGAAAGGTACTGGTATACCCGAAATACAATAAACTAAGCCCACGCCGTAACGTGAGCGGTAGTCCATTAATTTTGTGTTTCTTAAAATCACCAGTTTTATCGAACAAGTATTAACAGCTAACGCTAACAATATTTTTAAATCTTCTTTTTATTTCATAAACGGCAATTTACAAATTTTAACAATTAATCAATACGTTATCTAAAACTAACATTTCTCATTCTCTCCCTTAAAGCTGTTTCGTCAGTATTTACATATACCATAGAAGTACTTATCTTGTTATGCCCCATTAATTTTGCAATTGTAAAAGTATTTTCACTTCTCGCCAAAATAGTGCCAAATGTATGCCTTGCCATATGAAAAGTAACGTTCTTTTCCACTTTCGCCAATTCAGCTATATCTTTCGTTTTTTGGTTGCTAACCACTTTAAATACTGTTTCTCGCTCACCCTTATCCTTTTCGTATTTTGCAATTATCCTTTTTGCTTCTGATTTTAAGGGAACACTAACAGGATTTCTAGTCTTCTCTTGTACAATTTTTAGAACTCCTTCGTCATTTATTTCTTCCCATTTTAGTTTTTTTACATCCCCAAAACGTAAACCTCTATAACAAGCAAATAGAAATTTATCCCTTATATCTTCCAAACGTTTTTTTCCATTTAAATCAACTTCGACAATTCGATTTAGCTCATCTAAATTTAAAGCTTCACTCTTGCATTTTGGTTTCTCTAACTTAAACTGTCTAAAAGCATAATTATCAATCATTCCTAAATCATAGGCTAGTTTTACAGTCGCTCGAAAATTCTTTTCAGCATTCCATCTTGAACCTTTTCCAAGTTCTTTATCATAAATCAAAAAATTTCGGAAACCTATCAAAAATTTTATTGAATATCCGTTTTCACTCATAATCCAGTAATATTTGCTATTACAAGTCTATCAAAGAGTTTATCTTCAAAGTATCTTCGGTTTAATTTATATACAAATTCATTGAGGTATAATTGAAGATACTTTCCTTTTATT
>CALKXS010000028.1 GCA_938003745.1 uncultured Algibacter sp. | reverse complement strand
AATAAACTTATTGATTAAATCGAAGCGCTCCTCACTATTGGAGTTTCCCCTTTTATCAAGCATAGTAAATAGCAACGGAAAGGCAACTGCTTTGTAAACAATGCCTAACATGAAAATATTGATATTGGTTTGTCCAAACTTCCAATTGGTTCTATCAATACTCAGTATGAGTTTATCTTGCTTGGGAAGTAGGTTGAAAACAAGACGAGCAATAAGGTTTGCATCTAAACTGTAATTAGCGTATGCGTCTTAAAGATGATTCACAGCTAGATTCGGTATCAAAAGCATTAGCTAGCTTTTCAAAAGTAACTGTTTGTAATTTGCATAGGGCGATTACAAAATGTGAAATCAGTTTTAATCGCGCTAAATTTATTTTTCCTTATAAATGAGTGTTAAGGGCACGAGTTAATTCATTATTTTGGTGATAACATTGGTTTTCTTCATTAGGGAAATGAGTCAGAATTATTTGCATAATATATTGAAAATAAATAGTTTGTATTTTTGTTATGTACTAAGATTAAATATTTAACATACAAAAAAACCGCCTCAATAAGAAACGGTTTTATTAATCTATATTAAAAGGAACTACTTACCTCCATCCAATTCATCTTGCCATTTTAAAAGTTCTGCCCACTTACCCTCATAGGCAAATTTAGCTTGCTTAGGCCATGTTCCTGGTTTGTGAATTTTGTAACGATCTCCTCCAGATGTTAAAACTTCTTGACATTTTTCAACAGTGCACTCAGACAATGCTTTCCAAGTGGTCACATCATGGCTATGAAATAATTCTTTAATTTTTGGACCAATACCCTCGACAACTGTTAAATCGTTTTCTTTTATTTTTTTACCAAAAACAGCTTTGGCCGCACCAGCATCAAAAGGAATTAAGGCAACACTAGCTGTAGAAACTGAAGCTAGAGAAACTGGCAAAGAAGCCTTCGTAGTATCTAACTCCGCTCTTAAAGACGATTCTAATGAAGATTTTCCTGATTTACAAGCATCCAATTCGGCCTGTAACTTAGCAATTCTCTCATTACATTGATCACCATTACCACTTCCCAAAAGTCTACCTAATAAATACCCTAAAAGCGCACAAATTGCACCAACTATCAATGGAATTAATATACACAAATTCATATTTTATATTTTTAAGTTTTTAATTAATTGTTACTACCGTTCTTCTGTTTTCTGCTCTTCCTTCATCTGTTTCATTATCTGCAATAGGTTCTGCTTGACCTTTAGAAGATGTTACTATGTTAGTTTCTAAAATACCATTTTTCACAAAATAGCCTTTAGCAAAATCTGCACGTTTTTGCCCTAAACCAATATTAATATTAGCATCTCCTGTATTATCTGTATGACCAACAACTTGCACTTTTACACCCAGCCTGTCTACACAATGAGAAATATCTGCGATTTTTTGGCGTTGTTCTGTTGTTAAATTAATAGCAGCTTGTCCTGTTTTAAAATGCAAGACTAACGGGTTTGCTCTAACTGAATCGCAGGCTGTTTTTAAAGCATTCATTACTGATGTATCAGACGCATCTATTGTTAAAATTCCAAACGTTAACGGTCCAAACAATGTATTTGTATCATCCAGGTTTATATCATCATTTAATTTACCATGAGTATCTATTTGTCTAGATGACACACCTTGACTCACTAAATAATTCTTAACTGCATTAGCTCTTGCAAGACCTAAGTTTGGATATGCAGAATTATTAACCTCATCACTTTTAAATAACCCTGTAATACCAATTGTTTTTAATGGATTTACTAAAAGATAATCTTTAAGTTTTAAAACCCCGTTTGTCACATTTTGAGAAATTGGGTTTAAAATTGAAAAACTTGACTTTTTAAAATTAAAATTATCATTCATTTTAATTTTAAAATCGCCGTTTGCATCAGATATCATAAATGCATTTCTAGTGGCTTCTTTAATTTCTGGCTCTACAATTACTTCATTTTCGGTTTCTTTTTGCTTACAAGTTTCTTTGCCGCAACACACGCTACAACAGAAAAAATAATACAAAATCATACCTAGAATAATAGTAAGTAGAATACCTAAAAGATAGGATGTTTTTTTACTCATTGGTTAGTATTTTTAATTAAAAATAAAATTAATTGCTTCTAAGATACCACTTTAAGTTCTTATTGTAAGAAACACAAAGCAAAAAAAAGTCACATTTTTAAAAATGTGACTCTTAAAATGCAAACTTTTATAAGTATTTACAAATCAAATTTAATACCTTGAGCCAAAGGCAACTCGGTTGTATAATTAATAGTATTGGTTTGTCGACGCATATAAACTTTCCAAGCATCAGATCCCGATTCACGCCCACCTCCTGTGTCTTTTTCACCTCCAAAAGCGCCACCAATTTCAGCTCCTGAAGTTCCTATATTTACATTAGCTATTCCGCAGTCAGATCCAGCTACAGATAAAAACCGCTCTGCTTCACGTAAATTATTTGTCATAATAGCAGAAGACAACCCTTGTGCTACTTTGTTTTGAATATCTATCGCATTTTCAACATCACCAGAATATTTAAGTAAATATAACACTGGTGCAAAAGTTTCATGCTGTACAATTTCATATTCTGGATTAGCTTCAGCAATTGCAGGTTTAACATAGCAGCCACTTTCATAACCACTTCCTTTTAAAACAGCACCTTCAACAATAATGTTTCCGCCTTCATCAACCACTTTATCTAAAGCAGCATTATACATTTTCACAGCATCGGTATCAATTAATGGTCCAACATGATTGCTTTCATCTAAAGGATTTCCTATTCGTAATTGCTTATAAGCATCTACAATGGCTGTTTTCACTTTATTGTAAACAGACTCATGAATAATTATTCTTCTTGTTGATGTACAACGTTGTCCAGCAGTACCAACAGCTCCAAAAACCCCTCCAATAACCGTCATTTTTATATCTGCATCTGGCGTTACAATTATAGCATTATTACCGCCTAATTCTAGTAAAGATTTTCCTAAACGTCCTGCAACTTCTTTTGCAACAATTCTCCCCATTCTTGTAGAACCTGTAGCAGATATTAAAGGTATTCTAGGATCCTTAGTCATAAATTCACCAACACTATAATCGCCATTAATTAAACAAGAAATCCCTTCTGGCAAATTATTGTCTGCCATAACTTCTGCAGCAATGTTTTGGCAAACCACACCACACAGCGGTGTTTTTTCACTTGGTTTCCAAACGCAAACATCTCCACAAATCCATGCTAAAGCAGTATTCCACGCCCAAACCGCAACAGGAAAATTAAATGCCGAAATAATCCCAACAACTCCTAAAGCATGATACTGTTCATACATACGGTGCCCTGGTCTTTCAGAATGCATGGTTAAACCATGAAGTTGTCTAGACAAACCAACAGCAAAATCACAGATATCTATCATTTCTTGAACCTCACCTAAACCTTCTTGATAAGATTTACCCATTTCATAAGAGACCAACTTACCTAATGCTTCCTTTTTTTGACGAAGTTTATCTCCAAATTGACGCACAATTTCTCCACGTTGTGGTGCTGGCATTGTTCTCCATTCTTTAAAAGCACTAGTAGACGCAAGCATCACCTTCTCATAATCTTCTTTTGTTGTACTTTTAACTTTACCTATTAATAGACCATCTACGGGCGAGTAACTTTCTATTAATATACCATTTGAAAAACTATCATTTCCAGTTGACGTTCCTTCATTTATTTGTTTTACATTTAATGCTGTTAGAGCTTTTTGAATTTCGAAATCATTAAAAACAGTACTCATATATTAAATATTATTAAGAATTGTTGGTTTTTGTATAAATATACCATTAAAAATACTTTTTTAGTAACTGATGTTACGCAGCGATTTGACTAATATTAATATTTGATGTTGATAACTTATCAAGTTCTTTCCAAGCAATTTTTGTAACGGTGAGCCAAATTTGACTTTTCATAGCATAATGATTTTTATTTGTTCTCACTTTTAAATGCTCAAGTTTGCAAAAAGCAATCATTGAAGCAGTAAAATGTGCTTGTTGCGTTTTTACTGTTTTAGTTGGTGCTTTAG
>CALKXS010000027.1 GCA_938003745.1 uncultured Algibacter sp. | reverse complement strand
TTGCTGTAATGCTGAAAGAATTTCTACACGCTTAATTGAATCTATTCCCAATCCAGACTCTAAAGGCGCATCCAAGTCCAATACTTCGGCTGGATATCCTGTCTTCTCAGCAACAATAGTTACCAATGAAGATTTCATGTCATCGATCGAACTTGAACTCTTAACTGGCTGATTTTCTACTAGCTTTGGCATCTCTGCAACTTTTGGTACTTCTGAGACGCGTAAACCAACTTGTTCAACTGGAACTGGAGCAAAATATTTTGGGACTTCAGGAGCCGACATCATTGGCGGATCAACATTAAACCTCTCGTTATAAGGTGGTTGGCTTGCAGGCATACTACTATACGGTGATGATGATAAAACAGGGGATTTATATTTTTCGGCTGAAGAAACTTCTGAGGGAACATTGCCTAAAAAGCTAGTAGACATCTGTAAAAATTGATTTTGATTCTCTATCATCATTCGCATAAATTCCATCTGTGTAGTGTACATACTTTGCTGTACTTGCTGGAAAGCTTGTAACCAAGCCGAATCATTGGAATTAGTTTGTATAATATCTGTATTTTGTTTTTTCATAATATTTGAACTCTCTATAGGTGCTGCCATAGGTTTTTGGACAACAGGTATATATTCTTCTTTTTTTGTTAATTGATTTACATTGGGTTGATTCCGTGAAGCCACTATTGGTTTTATCTCTTTTTGTTCAACAACTTCAGGGTTCGGTGGATATTTCTCCATTGTTACATAAGGTTTTTCCAAGTTAGCACCGTCAATATTAACAGTCACACCAGAATATTTATGGGTATCCTGTTTTGGCATTTTAAAGTCATCCCATAAAGCGCCAAAATCAATATTAATACCCAATACAGCTAATTTTCCAATAGCTACCCAAAAGGCATCTTTACAATTTTGTGTTGCTGAACCATCAATTGAGAAACAATGTGAATCCTTTTTATCATCTAGAATATGATTTACAAAACTTGTTAACTTGTTATTAGGCCCTATTTCCAAGAATACTCTTACGCCTTCATCATACATATTATGAATCTGATCAATAAATTTCACAGGATTAGCAAGTTGCTGTGATAACTTTTTAGTGAAACCAGCCTTTGCTTTTGGATAGATTTTAGCATTTGAATTTCCATAAACAGAGATTTGCTGTTTATTATATGTTAAGGTATCAAGATATTCTTTAAAATCATCACAAACCTCAGCCATCATACTGGAATGAAACGCTGTAGAAACCCGTAAACGCTTAAATTCAATATTTTTGGTAGAAAGAAGTTTTTCAAACTTTTCAATCAAATTAGTTTCTCCCGTAACTACCGTTTGTTTAGGTGTATTATAATTTGCTATTTGAACACTAATATCAGACTCCAAAATTAACTTATCAAGTATTTTTCCATCTGCAAATACAGCAGTCATAGCTCCAAGTTTATCAGAAGAAGCCATTAACTCTCCACGCTTTCTAGAAATATTAATGAGATCTTGTTCTGATGTAATAACACCCGAATAATGTAAGGCCGTGATCTCACCAAAGCTATGTCCACCAACCACATCTGGCTCCACCCCAACTTGTTGTAGCATTTTTTGATGTGCTAAAGTAATATTAGCTATACATGGTTGAGCCCATTCTGTAGCTTTGAGTTTTTCACTCTGTTCTTTTGCAGCTTCTTTAGTAAAACTTGCAAATGGATAAACAATATCATAAATCGACTGATCGTCAAACTTAATGTCATTATTTTCTTGAAAAGCACTCCTCGCAATTGGAAATTGCTCAACCAAAGCTTTTCCCATATCTACATACTGACTACCTTGCCCACTACAAATCACAGCAAGTTTTCCTCTGTTTTTTTGAGAAGAAAAATAAGCTTCACCAGGAATTTCAAAAGTTGACTTCCCTTGATTCAATAATAAATTAACCTTCTCTGAAATAACTTTTATATCTGAGAAATTATCAATCCAAAACGCTAAACGGTGTGAATGATTTACATCAAATTTTAACTGAGTCTCAGAAACAAATTGCTGAAGATTGGTGGTCTCTGATGATTTTTGAATGGTTTGTAAACGATACTTAATAACTTCTGTGCTATTAGCAGAAAGCAAAACTAATTCTTTATTTGTAGTATAAGTATATTTTTTCTTTTTAGAAGAATACTCTTCCAGTATACAATGAAAATTAGTGCCTCCGAAACCAAAAGAACTCACAGCTGCTCTTCTTGTTTCTTTGTTCGTAATCCAAGGGCGACTTTTGGTATTAAGATAAAATGGGCTTTCTTCTAATTCCATTTTATCATTTGGTGTATTTACCTTAATAGTTGGAGGCAATACCTCATTGTGTAATGCAAGTATCGTTTTTTGTATACTCACCGCACCTGCAGCAGACTTTGTGTGACCAATCTGTGATTTCACAGACCCTATGGCACAAAATTGCTTCTGAAGAACATCTTTAAAAGCTTTTTTCAATCCATTAAATTCGGCAAAATCTCCTGCAATAGTTCCTGTACCGTGCGACTCTATCAACTCAATATCCAATGGTGAAGTTCCCGCTATATTATGCGCTCGAAGAATAGCACTTGCTTGACCATCAGAGTTTGGAGCATAAATACTCCCCGAGCGTCCATCAGAAGAACTTCCTATCCCTGAAATAACTCCATATATATCGTCTTCATCTCTAATTGCATCGCTCAATCTTCTTAATGTAAACAAACTCACCCCTTCTCCTAAAAGAGTCCCATCTGCATCATTAGAAAATGGTCTACAATCAGATGTTTTAGAAAGTGCTGTCGTACGACTAAAACACATATACATAAATATAGAATTAAGTGCATCAGCTCCTCCAGAGATGACCATATCTGTAGTACCTAATTGTAGTTCTTGGACTGCGCTTTTAATAGCACTTAAACTACTTGCACAAGCAGCATCAATGGTACAATTTGTACCTCCTAAATCTAGGCGATTAGCAATTCTCCCAGAGACTACGTTAGAGAGTAAACCTGGAAATGTGTTTTCATTCCATGTTGTGTGAGAATTATTAAAATCCTCTAAAATACGCTGCACCTTAGACTCAGGCAATCCTTGACCTCTAAGCACATTTTGTATTTCTGGCCAATGCATCTTAGATGACATATTACTCATAGATTCTGTTCCAGAAGCTACACCAAGAATAGTGCTTATATTAGACTTATCCACTTTTCCCGAAACATAACTTTTGGTGTTTTGCAAAACCTCATCGGCTGTCTTAAGAGCTAATAGTTGAACTGTATCTGTTACAGGAATAAGGTTAGGCGGCATACCATATTTCATTGGGTCGAATTTAACATTGTCTATAAATCCACCAGTGTCAGCATAAACAGACATTTCACGTTTCCCTTTAGGATCATAATAATCATCCAGACTCCAATAATTTTCGGGCACTTTAGTAATCATATCCTTACCTTCAACAAGAACTTTCCAAAATTCTTCAGGAGACTGAGCTCCAGGAAGTATGCAAGCCATTCCTGTAATGGCTATTTTCTCATTTCCTTTTGCATCTGTTTTTTTCATTATCTATCTAAATTAATCTTTGTTATAACTGCAATAATCTAGGGGTATATTCCGAAATATTTTCTATTGATACACCGAAAGATCGTAACTGTTGTATACGTTTACAATATGCAGTTCCTTCTAATAAATTTAACATAACCTGACCTACAGCTCTATTCTCTACTTTATCCAAAAAAGTATCTTTAGCCCATGCGTTAAATGCTCCTAAAGCAGGGCCACTCCATATTTGAAAATCCAATTTTCTTTCGGTATTCCCCTCAAGAGGCCATTGATTTGACTTTCCTAAATACCAACGGAAAATAAGTGCTAATTTGTGTTTCGGATTTTTAATAGCTTCATCAAGTTGCGTCGGCTCATTAATTTTAAAATAAGCATGCGTCTGTTCCCATATCTGTTCCAAGGGTACTTTAAAAATTTGCTTTTCCAAATCATTTTTTATACTCTGAGGAATTGCCTCTAAAGAGTCATACTGTTTATACAACTCATACAATCTATTACCACGCATTGGCATTAAAGTACCGCGTTTTAATACTTGTACTCTTACTCCTTCTTCAAACATATCGGCAGCAGCAGTCATCGTGTAATCTGATATTTGAGCTTTCTCAAGTATTTTTTTTGCCATACCTGAGGTACCTGACTCTATACAACTTTGATGTACCGAACCCAATACTACAAAATCTGCTCCTAGTTCAAAAGCAGCGCACAGTCCCTCAGGAGTACCAAGCCCACCAGCTAATCCCACAAAAGGGAAGTTTGAGTAGTTATATTTTTTCACTATTTTTTTTGCAGTATACTTAATAACTGAAAACAAAGCGAATGCTGGGCGGTTATCAGTATGTCCTCCTGAATCTGCCTCTGCTATGATATTTTCTGACACTGGAATTTTAGCAGCTAAAAAAGCTTCTTGTATTGTCAAATAACCTTGCTGCACTAAATTATTTAGTAATAATTGATCTGGTGGTGATAAAAAAGAAGTTGCTACCGCTTCATGTGAAACTTTTGCAAATACTTGATTTGGGCGAACAATCTGGTTTTGCGAATTAACGTATATTCCTTTAAAGGCAAAATAGATAACCGCAGGAGTAACTTCTGTAAAGGCAGCTGCTTCAATATTTTTAACTCCTTTGTGGAGAAAAAGCGATACTTGCTTCATTTCAGCATTTGGATCTTTAAGATTTCTAATAAGGTTAACTCCAAAAGAAAGATTTTTAGAACCTAATTCAGCGTTTAAAATATCTATTGCTTTTTCTATACGTTGCAAGCTTAAACCTGCAGAACCAAAAAACCCCATCCCCCCATGCCTAGCAACCTCTATCACTAATTTTTCTGAAGCAATACCGCGAGCCATAGCCCCAGAAACATACGCAAACCTAATTCTATTTTTTGACTTAAAGGATTTACTGCCTAAAAACTCAGGATAAAGAGAAGGGAGCAGTCCTGTAAACCTATTATTAATATTATTTTTTGTGTCAAAAAATATATGCGAATCTTTTTCATAAAGATAATGGGCCTTTCTTAACATCTCACTCATTATATTCATTTTGATCGTTATTTAGTTAAAAATTTTCTTTTCTCTATGTGTGTTTATTTTTTGGAAGATTCCCAAAGGAACAAATCTTGTGTGTATTTCACAAACATCGGCATATCCTCCATCATCATCTGTACATCGTAATATACCTACACTTGCATTAGGATTGGTAGAGTAAATCTCAGACAGCAGCAATTATCAATCATTCTGTCATAGCAATCTACTTAAAAACCTCTTGTCTGATTAGGTCTATTTTTGACGTTACTGATTAGTTTTTCACATCCTTTCAACTAATATTTTTCCTGATTATAAGTTATTGTAAATAAAAGATCTTTATTATCAATTTTTGTAAGATTTTCAACCTGAACTAACATATTTTCAATTGCTCGTTTCTTGGTGATTTTTTCAGGAATGATTATATTTGGAATATATGTTATTTTCGCTAAAACATCATTAATTTTCTTTTGGTTGATTTTAACTTCAGCAGAACTGTTTGCCTTAATAAGGTTAACTTCATTATCCTTTTCCAAACAAGCTCCCAAAAATAACAAAGCAAATAAAAAAAGAAAAATTAATTTATTAACAGAAAATTTAAAAAACATAGATATAAAATTAACTCCCCATTAAAATAATCGAGTAATTAGTGTTAGACCTTTGCTTACTTTATAAATCATGATTAGAATATATATATAAGTAATATGCTTTTAAAGCATAAAGAGGTATAAGCACCAACGCATCCCCACATCTTTTAAAGAAGAGCTATTTGTGTTTATTTTGGAGCTAAAATACATCTTTAAAGTTATCTAAGAGTTATTATTTAGTAAAAATTAAATAAATAAGACAATCCCACTCAAACTTGAGCGGAATTGTTAATTAAAGATCTAACTTATAAACTTCAATTTGTTTTAGGTATGTTTTAGGAAAAGTAATAAAAAAAGCCTCACAGAAACAAGCATAAAACAACCTATATCAATGATTATTATAAAAAAGGGTGGAATGTCTAGTTTTGTTGGTAGGATTTATTAAGAGAAAAACTTATAAATTCACCTATTATGACACGTACGAAATACGACAAAGAATTCAAGCAAACTATTGTAAGCTTACTTTCAATAGAAAACCCAAAATCAGTTGAA
>CALKXS010000026.1 GCA_938003745.1 uncultured Algibacter sp. | reverse complement strand
TCAGGAGTCCATTGTGATAAAAGTCCTTTAAATACATAAAATCTAAGTTTTTTATAGGATGATATTTTGTCAAGGTTTCTTTTGTTGGTATAGTCATCTTTGGTACACCAATCAGCTATTTTAGCATCATATTTTCCTTGTCCACCTACAAACCATTTATTGATTTCTCTAGAGATTGTAGAACGAGACCTGTTAAGTTTTTTAGCGATGTAAGCTTTGGATTTATCTTCGTTTAAAAGTGTCTCAATCTTGATTCTTTTACCAAGAGAAATCCGTCTATGTTTTTTACTCATATTACAAATCTATTTAATTTTAGATTTGTTGCGTTAAGTTATTGAGTACAGCAATTACTTGTTAATTCTTTAGTTTTTATAGGGGTCTAACTCTACACTATTTAATATTATTTTTACTTATTTCTTATCTTGTTATTTTATAATTAACACTTGTTTATATAACCTTTATTGATAGTTTTTATATTTTTATAGTCTAAATTGATAGATAATGACAATTACCCAATTATATTATGTTTTGGCTGTCGCCGAAAACCAAAATTTCACTAAAGCTGCAGAAAAATGTTTTGTTACACAACCAACATTAAGTATGCAAATTCAAAAACTAGAAGATAAACTTGATGTTTTAATCTTTGACAGAAGCAAAAAACCAATTGAATTGACCGATGTTGGGCGAAAAATTGTAACTCAAGCAAGAAATATAGTAAACGAGTCGTATAGAATTCAAGACATTGTAGATCAACAAAAAGGATTTATTGGCGGTGAATTTAAACTTGGAATCATACCCACTGTCATGCCTACACTATTACCTATGTTTTTAAAAGCTTTTATTAAAAAGCACCCAAAAATCAAACTTAAAATAGAAGAGCTAACTACTGAAGAAATTATTAGTAGAATTAATGATGGACATCTTGATGCTGCTATTGCTTCAACACCTTTAGAAAACGACAATATAAAAGAACGTGTTTTATATTTTGAACCTTTTGTAGCCTACATTCCAGAAACTCATAGATTACATAATAAGAAAGAAATTGAAACTACAAATTTAGAAATTGATGACATGTTGCTTTTAGAAGATGGGCATTGTTTTAGAGATGGAGTCACAAACCTTTGCAAGGCATTAAAAAACCAATCTGATGAGAGTTTCCAATTAGAAAGTGGGAGTATTGAAACACTTATAAAACTATCAGACGAAGGTATGGGAATGACATTACTACCCTATCTACACACCTTAGATTTAAATGAAAAGGCTAAAAAGAATTTACATTATTTTAACGAACCTAGTCCAGCTAGAGAGGTTAGTCTTATTTATCATAAAAGTGAATTAAAAATGCAAATTATAGAAGCTATGCAAACTATTATTTCTGGTATTATAAGAGGAGCTATTACTTTTCAAAATGTAAAAATAATAAGTCCCCTACCTAAATAAAAATACTCCTTTATAAAAAGAGCGACCTTTGGGTCTCTCTTTTCATGATTTTAAATATATTAGACATTGATTTAATTCTGGTTTCTGCTGTACTAGAGACAAAATAAAGATTCTAAGCTCTTCTATTTCATAAGGCAATAATCTTTGTATTGCTTTTTGTACTTCTTTGCAGAACAGGGTTTTATCAAAACTGACTTTATTAAGCACAGTTTTTGTATAATCTAGCATTGCTCTTGCCATATTTGTTCTTAAGGTTTTAGGTTTGTAAAAATTTAAAGTAGATTTTGGGTATATTTTTTTTATTTTTTAATTTAATATCTAAATTTAGTAAAAAAAAGGATATAGAATTAAAATTAGAACAAGATTAACATATTAAAAATTATTGTCACCATCCATCAAACCGCCTAGACCTCCTAGTATACTACTTTCTCCTTTATTTTTACCTCCAGCTCTTGGTTCAGATGCTAAAACATGTCTTGCTAACCTATTAAATGGTAAAGATTGTATAAAAACAGTCCCAGGACCTTCTAATTTAGCAAAGAATAAGCCTTCACCTCCAAATACTGTATTTTTAATACCGCCTACAAACTCGACATCATAATTTATAGATTGATTAAAACCAACAATACATCCTGTATCGACCCTCAATATTTCACCTATATCCAATTCTTTTTTCGCCATGGCTCCTCCTCCCCCAAATAATCCACGTCCAAGTTTTTTGAAAACTCAACATCAACGCTAACCCCCTTTAGCTGCACATAAAAATGCATCCTTTTGACATATAAACTTCCCTCTAAGTTCAGTTAGGTCAATAGATATTATTTTACCAGGGTATGGAGATTCGAACGATACATTTCGTTTCCCTACTAAATCATTATAAAAAGCAGTCATAAATAAACTTTCACCTGTAAGGATACGTTTACCTGCCCCAAGTATCTTCCCTAAAAAACCACTATCTTTTTGAGAGCCATCCCCAAAAATAGTTTCCATTTTAATATCATCATCATAAAGCTACCTGCTTCAGCAACTACAGCTTTCTGTGGGTCTAGTTCTATTTCTACATATTGCATTTCTTCTCCGTAAATTCTATAATCTATTTCGTGTGCTGCCATTTTTATTTTTATTCGAATCACTTATATGTTGATATCTTTTCCATTTTGTTACAAAAAATATCAAACATTTTATTTCACAAATTGAATATCCGTTTTCACTCATAATCCAGTAATATTTGCTATTACAAGTCTATCAAAGAGTTTATCTTCAAAGTATCTTCGGTTTAATTTATATACAAATTCATTGAGGTATAATTGAAGATACTTTCCTTTTATTTTGTG
>CALKXS010000025.1 GCA_938003745.1 uncultured Algibacter sp. | reverse complement strand
TTAGTTATAAAATTATCAAAAGATCTATGTCTAGAATGCTCTATTTGGCATGTATTTTTAAGCACATCATTTACGGTTTCTATGATAGCTCCTTTTCTATGAATTACCTTATCCATAAAATCCATAGCTTTCTTCTTCATGTTTTTTCGAACCTTTGTTATAAGATGAATTCCATCTACAAATAATCTATCGAACAAATCTTTACCAATATACCCTTTATCGCCAAAAACATTTCCAAAAATCTTATCGTGAAATTTCTTTTGTTTAAGAGGAAACCTATCATCTACATTGGCTGGAGTAAACATAAAATCAACTATTTCTCCCTTATCATTGCAAACTAGATGAAGTTTAAATCTAAAATACCATCCCATTGTTCCGTAACCACCTTTAAAGACTTGATGTTGCTTTTCTCTTTTATAATGACATACTTTTAATGGTGTGGAATCTATAAAAGAAATATCTATACAATCCCCCAAACAAAATAGTTTCATAAAAACAGCCAAAGGTTGAGTACCTTTTTCTCGAGTTCTACAAAGCGATTATAAGAGACACAATCTGGGAACATATCTGTCATATGTTTACATACATAATGCAAGTAAAAATGTTTAAGGTTTCTATACGACTTTAAGTGAAATATGACCAGTATGGTCATCACTTCACTGTCATTCATTTTAAACTTTCTATTGCGTTTTTTGGTAATAATACCATCAGAAATACTGTTTTTAGTTATAATAGCGTCATATTCTTTAGAAAAATCATCTAGTTTACAGAAAATTTCAATAATTTTAGTATCAGAAATTACAATCAGAATTTTTTTAGCAAATTGAAAATCAGTACTTTAATATACTAAATATTCTGCTTTTTTCTTCCTTAAAATGAAGGTTTCTTACGCCGAACTCACGTTAAATAGCAACGGGAAGGCAACTGCTTTGTAAACAATGCCTAAGATAAAAATATTGATTTGTCCAAACTTCCAATTGATTCTATCAATACTCAGTATGAGTTTACCTTGCTTGGGAAGTAGGTTGAAAACAAGACGAGCAATAAGGTTTGCATCTAAACTGCAATTAGCAATAAAGTGCTGTATGAGTCTTAAAAAGTATCACAGCTAGATTCGGTATCAAAAGCATTAGCTAGCTTTTCAAAAGTAACTGTTTGTACTTTGCATAGGGCGATTACAAAATATGAAATCAGTTTTAATCGCGCTAAATTTATTTTTCCTTGTAAATGAGTGTTAAGGACACAAGTTAATTCACTATTTTTAGTGATAACATTGGTTTTATTCATTAGATAAATAAGTTATAACTATACATATAATATTCTGAAAATCAATGCTTTATAATAAAATTTAATATATTGAAAATCAATAGATTGTATTTTGTCATGTACTAAGATAAAGAGTAGAAAATAAATTTATTGATCTAGTCATTTAATTCCCGCATCTTATTGTTCTAAAAGCTTGACTCATGCTTCAATTTACGGGCAAAATATGCTATCCTTTATAAAAGGATTACCAAACGATGAAGCTTGCAAGGTTTATCTAGCAAAAATAAAATGGCAAGATGGATTTACTTGTAATAAACACGGTCATACAAAAGGTTGTGAAAGCGGGATATAATTATCATTGTTATTCATGCCGTTATGTAGAAATTGCAAAAACTAGTACGTTATTTCATAAAGCGAAATTCAGTTTACAAAAAGCATTTTTGTAGTTTTTGAAATGAGCACAAATAGAAAAAGTATTTCCAGTATTCAAATGGGAAAACGATTTAGTATTGGTCAAGAGACTGCATGGTATTTTATGCAAAAAGTTAAAAAAGTAATGGCAAGTAGCCAAAAATATCCTTTATCAGAATTAGTCCATATTGATGAGTTTACTGTTGGTGGAAAAGAAGAAAAAGACAGTTATAGCAGTATAAATAACTGATAATAACAAAGTAAAACGAGTATATATTAAGGCATAAAAGATTATCCTGCGAAATCTTCAACACCTATTTTCGAAGAATACATTAGTACATCTGCACAAAAATAGTGGCTAATAAATGGTGAAGGTGTGAACCTTTAAAAAAGATTTACAGTATTGAACAGAAAGATAGTAATAATGGAAAGAGTTTTAAACAACTACATATTGTAATTATGCAAGTGAAATATTGGTTAAGAGCAATACCAACTCATGTAAGTAAATGACATATGCAAGCCTATTTTGATGAATTCTATTTTAGAATTAATAGATCTCAATTTCAACAAAGTATCTTTCATAAAACGATACTGAAGATGGTAATTACTAATCCGATTTATCAAAATTAAATAAAACAAATACTAAACGTACAACTCAAATGATTTACATATCCTTATTGAATAAATGATAAACTACAATAACAAAGCATTCAAACTTTTTCTAGCTCAAAAAATAGTAAAACAACTTCTGATACTATTTTTATCTATAAGTAAAAAGGAAATATTTTAGCATCTTCTTATAAAGACGGTAGTATTATTGTAAGGCATTTGATTGATATTATAGGCACTAAGAGGAACATTAATATGAAATATTCATCAAATAAGCACTAAAGATGAATTGACGACAGGTATTTGTGTTTCTAAACCAGAATTACTTCCCAATGGAAAAATAAAACTTCATGAAACTTAGCAATGGAATAGCGACGACAAATCTAAAGGTTCCTCAATTTTTAGAAGAGATTTAAAAGATATTCAATTGATAAATAAATTCCTTTCATTACCGAAAAGAATTTTTATTTTTATACCATGACAACTACTGAAGAACAAATAAAAAAAACCGTCATCTTTGTTAAAGAAACCCTAGAAAATGCTGAAGGTGGGCACGATTGGTTTCACATAGAACGTGTTTATAAAAACGCTTTGCTCATTGCTAAAAATGAAAACGTAGATACCTTTATAGCCTCTTTGGGAGCATTACTTCATGACATTGGAGATAGTAAATTTCATAACGGAGATGAAACTGTTGGTCCAAGGATAGCTCGTGAGTTTTTATTCAAATTAAATGTAGATTCTTCAATAATAGAACACGTTGTTAATATTATTGAAAATATATCTTTTAAAGGGGGTAATGAAGCTCAAAAATTCAAATCACCAGAGTTAGATGTTGTCCAAGATGCAGATAGACTTGACGCCATAGGCGCCGTCGGTATTGCTCGCTGTTTTAATTATGGTGGATTTAAAAATAGAGCACTTTACAATCCAGAGATAAAACCTAACCTTAATATGAGTAAAGCAGAATACAAAGCATCGAATGCTCCAACAATAAACCATTTTCATGAAAAGCTTTTACTTTTAAAAGACCGAATGAATACAAAATCAGGAAAAAAAATTGCTGCTAAAAGGCATGACTATATGCTTGTTTTTTTAGACCAATTTAACAAAGAATGGAACGGTTTTAGCTAATTATTTTCTTAATCTCTTTTCTATACCTAGAAGCACTTTTCCCTGTGATATCATTAAACTGTTTGTTAAAATGTGAGAAATTATTAAAGCCACAATCAAAACAAACATCTGCAATACTCATTTGGCTTTCATTTAAAAGCTTTGTAGCATGCACTACTCTATACTCATTAACCAATTGCGTAAATGTTTTACCGGTTGCCTTTTTAAAATACCTACAAAATGCAGGAACTGTCATGCTTACTTTATCTGCTATTTCATCTAAAGTAATATGTTTTTGAAAATTCTTATTTACATATTTAAAAATAACATCAATTTTCGCACTATCCTGGGGTTCTGCTTCAAAAGCAAATCCATCAGCATTTAACAAGACATAATCATCTGTTTTTGCTAGGTAGTTTAATATTTCCAAAAATTTTATAACACGCTTCATGCCATCGTGCTCTAAAAGCTTTTCTATTTTGGGCCCTATCTTCTTTTTTGCATCCACTTTAAAGCGAATGCCTTTCTTGGCCCTACCAAATAGCGTTATAATATTTGCCATTTCTGGAACATTCAAAAAATCATTTCCTAAAAAATTAGATTTAAACTGTATGGTAGTCTCTGTTCCATTTGCAGTTAATCGATCTGTAAAACCATTATGAGGCAAACCAGAACCTATTAATATAAGCTGGCTATTATTAAAATAAGATAAATGATTGCCTATATGTGTCTTTCCTTGACCTTTATTAATGTAAATAAGTTCCAACTCAGGATGAAAATGCCAATACGCATCATTTTTATCCACCTTCTCTATATGCTGTTTAACCAAAATAGAACTTCCAAAACTTGGGCTTAGTTTTTTCAGCGTGGGTTTCTTATTAATCATAGCTAGATCATTTTAAAGCAAAACTACTAATATATAGTGCATACATTATATATTTAATTATCAACAATGTATACTATTCTAACTTAAAGTTGTTTTAACATTATTTTAACAGGTAAAATAACATATAAATTAGCCAAAATTGATGTTACCTGTTACATAAATCCATTGTAAACTTGTGGTGTTGATTGTTGATTTACAAATCATCTTTAAAATAAAGAAAAGCTATTAAAATAGTTTTAACTTCTAGCAATAGAAATATATACGAAATTCATTAAATAATCTATTTTAATGTCTTATTTAGTTTAGTTGGTAAGTGGGCTGTGGTGGCCCACTTTTTTTGTTCAAATTTTAGCAACTTACTTTAAAGAAACATAAAACTAACCTAAACTTAAAATCTATATTTTTTTCTATAATTAATACTGATTATTTTCCATCAAAAAGCTATGTTTCCCCCAAAGTATATACACAATTACCTTTGTTATATTCCGCATTGACTTCATCTTAATTTAACAGATAATTTAGAACATAAAGACATCAATTCCAATGCCTTAAATCATAAAAAACCATTCTATATTTGTCATGTAAAACGTTAATAAATCTAAAAATTATGAAAAACGTAATCACAAACACAAAAAAAGGATTCTTAATGGTAACTATGTTTTATACCCTATTAAGTTTCGCAAATGATGCATCTTCTTTTATTATTAAAAATGATGCAAAAAGAACCTCACTAACTTTAGAAAACGTAAAGGAAGGCAACCTATTATCTATTAAAGATAATAATAGTATTATATTATACAAAGAACGAATTCAACACACAGGAATCTACTCTAAAGGTTTTGATTTAACAGAACTTCCTGATGGATCTTATATTTTTGAACTTGATGGAGACACAGAAATTAAAACAATACCTTTTACTGTAACATCTAACAACGTTGTTTTCAAAAAAGAGTTAGAAACTAAAACTTTTAAACCCTTTGTAAAAGTTGAAGAAGACATTGTGTACATAACAAAGCTTGCTTTAAATAACGAACCTTTACAAATTAATATATACTTTGAAAACAAAAACTTTTCAAGTACACCTGAACTTGTTCATTCTGAAACGATAAAAGGCATCAAGAAAATTGAAAAAGTCTTTAAATTATCTAGATATGAAAAAGGTGCTTACAAAATAGTATTTTTAACAAACGGTAGAAAATACACAAAAATTATAAAATAGCCAAAGCAATATAATTTAATTAAGTTTAACAGAGAAGTGAGTTATAATGACTCACTTTTTTGCTTTATAAAAATTAAAACAAACCTAATTGATTGCCTTTATAATCTTTATGTAAACTGATATTCAATCTAGGTATCGCTTTATTTGTGAATTATCTACACACTTACCCAATCTAAATGAATAAACTCTAAGCAGAGCTTCGGAATATTATTTGAATAAAATAACTCGGAGATGAAAACTTCAATGAATACAAAAAATTTCATTAAAGCAATTAAAGGATTTGATAGAGGTTACATTTATAAAAAAATGATGGTGACTAGCTATGGAGGTATAATAAAAATAAAATGAATCTTAATAATTAAAACCCAAACAACGTACTATATATGCACTTCGAAAGAAAGCTAAGAAGATCTTGTAGAAGAATTTTACTATGAGATTAAAATGACATAAACCGTATGAAGAAAAAAATATCTTATAAAACTGTTTACAAATACACATCTTAAACGAATCTTAAAAACTTACTATCCAAGAAAATCAGCCTTCCTTTTTTGTAAAAAAGCCATAGTACCTTCTTTAAAATCTTCAGTTCCAAAACTTTTTCCAAACTGCTTTATTTCAACCTCATAACCATCAACACCGTCTTTATAAACAGCATTAATAGCTTTTATGGCAGCACCAATGGCAACCGTAGAATTTCTAGCTATTTTACCTGCTATCTTTTCACAAAACGAAAATAATTCTGACTGCGTTGTAACGTGATTTACCAAGCCATAGTTTAAGGCTTGATCTGCGTCTATCATGCCCGCAGTCATAATAAGCTCCATGGCACGTCCTTTACCTATTAATTGAGGTAAACGCTGCGTACCCCCATAACCTGGAATAACCCCTAAAGACACCTCTGGAAGTCCCATTCTAGCATTATCACTAGCGATTCTAAAATGACAGGACATAGCTAATTCTAGTCCACCACCAAGTGCGAAACCATTTACTGCTGCAATAACTGGAGTTGATAAATTTTCAATAAAATTGAATAATAACTCTTGTCCTTTGGCTGCTAGTTTTTCACCTTCTTCGGTATTAAAATCGGCAAATTCACTAATATCAGCTCCGGCTACAAAAGCTTTTTCGCCACTACCTGTTACAATAATAACTTTTATATTTTTATCTAATTCTAATTCTTTAAAAGCATCGTGCAATTCTTGAATAGTTTCCCTATTTAATGCATTTAACTTACTAGGACGATTAATAGTTAATATGGCAATATTATTATTTGATGAGATTGTAATGTTATTGTAACTCATATATTCTTAATTGATAGTTATCAAATACTAATTTCGAAATCGTCACAACCTACCATATAACTAGAATTATTACAAGTCATATATTCTATTTCTTCGATAATATTCTTTAAATTCTTATTTTCTAGTTTAACTTTTTTGTTCGAGCATCCCTGTGTTTCCAAAATACTTAACAAAAATATCAAAAAAAGGTTTGAATAACGCGTAGTCCTTTTTCTTTTTAATCTATATAACTAAATTATAATCAACACCTTATTGAAAAACAATTAATCTTGGTTCGCCTTCTTTAATATTTAAAGAAGGTAAATGATATACAGATTTAATCTTGACTTTTATAGTGAGCATCTGAAAGTTATTCTACACTTGTTTTCCATTTCACAGGTTCAACAATTTGAGAAAAGTTCATAGTAAACGCTTAAAACAATAAGACTAATACATTTCTTCATGTTCTATTCTTTAAAAAATTTTAATCCTTTTATAACATTAAGATCTGATTGATAAAACCAAACGAATGTTCCTTCAACTCTGTTAGATTTAACATTAGATGACTTAATATTCTATCTTGGTTTTGTGTTAGTAAAATTTATAGTGCATTTTTCATCCATTTTGATCACTACATTAGTAGAAAAACTAATAAATTTTCCTTAGGACTTAAAGCACACCATAAACCTCTATAAAAATTATATAGAAACAGAAACGTATCATTTTCATTCAAAATTAAAGTTCACTTAATTTTATCTGCTGAAAATTCAAAATTTAATGCTCTAACATAACATAACATAAACACCAGTTTGCGAATAACCAAACACAATAAAGCCTAGCATAACAACTACCCAAAATAACCTTGATTTCCTCATTATTTTAAGTATCAATTTTTCACCTTAGGAATAGCTACTTTAAAAATGGTGCCTTTATCTTTTTCTGAAATAAATGTTATTGCCCCTTTATACGTTTCTACAATGTTTTTCACCATGGCCAACCCTAATCCCATTCCACTAGTTTTTGTTGTAAATTTAGGCTCAAAAACTTTATTTAAATTTTCTTCAGAAATTCCTGTTCCATTATCTGCTACTGTAATAAGGATATTATCATCATAAGTTGCTACATTTACAATTATTCTAGGTGTTTTATCTTCTGGTATGGCTTGAATAGCATTTTTAACTAAATTGGTTACTACTCGAATTAATTGCGTTCTATCTAGTTTTGCTATTATCTCATCTTTTTCGGCAGTAAATGCAATATAATTTTCATTAAAAATATCTAATGCTAGTTTAACAATTTTCACCACATTTAAAGTTTCGTTTTGTTGTGCTGGCATTTTTGCGAAATTTGAAAATGCTGAAGCTATAGAACTCATAGTGTCTATTTGCTGAATCAATGTTTTACTATATTCATTTACCTTAGAATAAATGGTTTTGTCTTCTGGATCAAACTTTCGTTGGAAATTCTGCACAGTTAAACGCATAGGAGTTAACGGGTTTTTAATTTCGTGGGCCACCTGTTTTGCCATTTCCCTCCAAGCTTGCTCACGCTCACTAGTTGCTAATTGCACCGCGCTTTCTTCCAACTCATCAATCATACTATTATAAGAGCTTACAAGGGTTGAAATCTCTTCACTAGTATCATCTATATCTATACGTTCATTACGTTTCTCTAAACGGGTAGCGTTTATTTTATCACTAATGGTTTTTAATGATTTTGTAATGTATTTTGATAGTAAAAAGGCAATTCCTATTGCCATAAGTAATACAAATAAATAAGCGTAACTAATACGTTCTAAAAATTCATTAAGCTCTTTTGAAAGGAAATCATCATTTTCTAAATACGGAAGTTTAAGAATTGCAATGGGCTTAAACTTTAAATCGTAAATATAACTGTAAGATGATTGTACCGTTTCTCCCTCTATTTCGTTTTTATCTACAAAACGATGTTCTGCGGTGTTTGAAATTTGATTTAAAATTTCGACATCAATACATTTTTCTTCTTCTGTTTGTTTTAATGTCGCTTTCGAAGATACAAGCAAGACACCATCTAAATCATAGAGTTTAATCTCTAATTTATGAACTATAGCAATATTATTAATTTTGCCTTTAAATATATATGGTATATTTTCAGTTTTAACCTCCCAAATATTTTCTAACCCATTTAAATCAATATCTAAACGCGCTTTAATATTCTGTTCTTTACGCTCTAAACGTTGCGTATGATAATCCTTGGTTTCCTCTCTATATTGGTAAGTGGCTACAGCAGCAATTAATACTGAAGCTAATAGCACCAAAAGTATCATGGCTATAAATATACGGGTGCGAAGGGATAATTTTTTTAATTTCATCAATATTATTGTAGTGCTATAAATATAACAATAATCAAACCAAAAAGCCTAAAGCCGATTTAAAAACACAAACTTAGTAGATAATTGCGTTAGGAATAGAGGTATTTGTTGAAGCTCCTCGCAGATAGCGACTGCCGAAAGCCCGACCCTTGTGGTAACGCCCAAAAACAAACTAATTTAAGCTTCAGGGTTTTTCTCGCGAATGCTTTTATATACTTTGAAACCTAACATGATGAGAACCCCGAAAATAAATATACCTACAACACCCCAAACCCAGTTGATGGCGCTTTTTAGGATGACTAAAAACACAACCGCAAAAAGAATAAATGTGGTGCCTTCGTTCCAGATTCTCATAAAATTTGACGTGTTTTTAACGACATCGTTTTGTAATTGTTTAAAATACTGATGTGTTTTTAAATGATAAATTATAAGTAATGCAACAAAACCAAGCTTAACATGCATCCATGATTGCTGTAGCCAATAGGGTTGTAAAACAAGTAACCAAACAGCAAATAATGTTGCTAAAATTGCTGATGGCCATGTGATGATATACCACAATCTTTTTGCCATTAATTTGAGTTGCCTGCCCAATATTTCTTTACCTGGCGAGGGTTTATAAAAGGCTTCTATTTGGTAAACAAACAAACGCGGTATATAAAACAAACCTGCAAACCAAGTAATTACAAAAATGAGATGAAGCGATTTTATATAAGCGTAATATTCCATAATTTATATTTCTACTGGTGTTTTTACCCAAGTTGTAATCCATTTTGAAAGTAGACTCACAAACTCTGTATCATCATTTAAACATGGTATGGTTATGAAATCCTGTCCGCCAACTTCGTGAAATAATTCTTGACCTTCTATAGCAATTTCTTCTAAGGTTTCAAGACAATCACTAACAAATGCAGGCGTTACTATAGCCATGCTTTTAACGCCCTCTTTTCCTAAACGCTCTATAGTTCTGTCTGTATAAGGTTGCAACCATGGGTCGAATCCTAAACGTGATTGAAATGATGTTGAATATGTACCTCCTTTAAATTTTAGTTTTTCGGCAACCAAACGCGTTACCTCTAAACATTGATGTTTATAACAAAACTCATGTGATTTACTTGGTGTGACACAACAACTTTTATCTATTTTACAATGTGATTGAGTGACATCACTTTTGCGTATATGGCGCTCTGGTACACCATGATATGAAAATAGAAGGTGATCGTAATTTTTATTTTCTAAATGTCTTTTTACCGAATTTGCAAGTACTTCTATATAATCTGGTTTGTTATAAAATGCTGGAACAGATTCTATTTTTAAATTTGAAAAATGGGCTTGCCGCAACTCTTCTGCCAAAACTGTAATAGTTTCGGTGGTTGCCATAGCAAATTGCGGATATAAAGGAAATAACAAAACCTCGTCTACACCTTTATCTACCAACTCTTGCAGTCCTTTTCTCATAGTCATGCTTCCATAACGCATAGCAAGGCTTACAGGAACATCTACTTGTTCCTGTATTCCTTTTTGAAGTCTTTCTGAAAGTACAATTAATGGGGAACCCTCATTCCACCATATTTTTTTATAGGCTGCCGCAGATTGCTTTGGGCGTGTATTTAAGATAATACCTTTTACTAAGGCTGTTCTGGCTACAAGCGGAATATCAATAACGCGCTCGTCCATTAAAAACTCGCCTAAATACTTTTTTACATCTTTTGGACTTGGACTATCTGGAGAACCAAGGTTAACAAGTAAAATTCCTTTTTTCATATTGCAAAAATACGATAGAAATTGGAATCATAATAGTTAGCCACAAATAATTCTGCTCTAAGCTTTCTCTATTTTTTGTTGATGATATAATTTAGGACGCTCTTCATTATAATCGCAATCTTGAAAAATACCACAAGAGGTCGTGGATCTAACTAAAGATTTACTAGATATTCTTTTGGACAATGCTGCAATGTTTGGGGTTAAGTATTTCATTTTATGAGGTTTTGGGGGTTTAGAGTTAAACAAAAAATATATTTCTTCTTTTATTTAGTATTACTAAAGTGTTATTACTTACAAAATATAATCCAACTTTTAACTCAAAGACACCACATACTTCTTAGGTGTCGTTCCATATTTCTTTTTAAACGCCGCAATAAAATGACTTGATGTACTATAGCCTACTTTACGCCCAACTTCATTTACATTATCATTACCTGCTTCCAAGAGTTTGCGTGCTACTTCCATTTTATAATCGAATAAAAAACTAAAAACCGAATCACCATAAATCTGCTTAAAACCTTCTTTTAGTTTTTTAAGACTCAACCCTATCTCGTCTGCTAATTCTTGTAAACTTGGTGGTTCTGCCATTCTGGAAATGATAATATCTTTAGCTTTTCTAATTTTAATCACATTGGTTTCATCTACCAAAAACGGACACTGCTCAACGTCTGCTTCTTCACTTCTATTAAAATACAAACTCAACAGCTCGTATGCCTTTCCTTTAAAATAAAGGTTTTTAATAGATTGATTAAGATTATAATTAATTAGCTGATTTAAAACAATAGCCATAGAAGGCGATATCACTCCATCTTTGTAGTATTTTTTATCTTTATTATCTTCACTTAAAAACGTGATATATCCAGCCTCTTGAGAAAATAGGCCATGAAAATTTTTAATAGATATCAAAATAGAAATAATCCATGAATTAGGATCTACATGAAGGTTAATAGGTAATTCGCGTTGCGGGTTATAAAGGAACAAAGAATTCTCTTCAAGAATATTAAGCGTGTAACGTCCTTCGTTAAAAATGAAACGACTAGACCCTTTTACACAAAAATGAAATTGAATATAATCGCTATCTATTTCTTTTTCAATAGATTGTGTCTCATTAGAGTCATTTTTTAAAGCTAAAACCAAAACACCCTCATCAACCTTTGTTTCATCAAAAGTACTTTGAGCGACATTTTTTTCATTATCTTTTTCTTGACTCATAACTTTTATTTAGATTCGTTCTACATAACATATCCAAAATATGCCAAATACAGGACTAAAATATGACAAATATCATATTTTAACTAAAAAGCGCCTTAAAAAACGGCAAACGATATTAAAAGTTCTTTTAGCGTTGTTTTTTTTCTGAAGATGCTACGTAGATTTGTTTCACAATTTCAGGTATAAGCATGCAAAAGTATAATATTTCGAAAAGCAACTACTTTTATGCCATTGGTTTGAGTTATAAAAAAGCCGATGCAGATATAAGAGGACACTTTAGTTTGGATGAAGACGCTAAAAATGCGCTTTTAAATCAAGCTAAAGAAAACGACATTGAAAGCTTAGTAGTTACCTCAACATGTAATCGTACCGAAATTTATGGCTTCGCTAAACATCCTTTTCAGCTTATAAAATTACTTTGTGATAATACAAAAGGTACTGTTGAAGAATTTCAAGAAGTAGCTTTTGTTTACAAAAACAAAGACGCCATTGCTCGCATGTTTCGCGTAGGTTCTGGTTTAGACAGTCAAATTTTGGGCGATTTTGAAATTATAAGTCAATTAAAGGGAAGTGCTAAATTATCAAGAAAACACGGTTTATTAAATCCGTTTATAGAACGTTTAGTTAATGCCGTTATTCAAGCTAGTAAACGTATAAAAAACGAAACTGAGATTTCATCTGGAGCAACATCTGTTTCATTTGCTTCCGTACAATACATTTTCAAAAACATTCAAGATGTATCTAATAAAAACATTTTACTTTTTGGAACAGGAAAAATAGGAAGAAATACTTGTGAAAATCTAGTAAAACATACCGAAAATGAACATATCACGCTAATAAATAGAACTAAAACGAAAGCAGAACAAATTGCTGGAAAATTCAATTTAATAGTTAAAGATTATGCGAACTTACAAGAAGAAATTAGTAAATCGAATATTTTAATTGTTGCTACAGGTGCACAACGCCCAACAATTGACAAGCACATTATTCAAACTAACGAACCGCTTTTAATATTAGATTTATCAATTCCAAAAAATGTAGATTCTAATGTTGAAGAATTACCTAATGTTTCTCTAGTACATTTAGATCATCTTTCTCAAATTACAGACGAAACTTTAGAACGCAGAAAACAACATATTCCGCTAGCTGAAACTATTATAGAAGAAGTTAATACAGAATTTAATGGCTGGTTAGAAACTAGAAAATTCGCTCCAACTATTAAAGCCTTAAAACATAAATTAACTGATTTCGCTACTGCAGAATTAGATACACAACGTAAAAAACTATCAGATTTTAACGAAGCTCAGGCATCGTTAATTAGTAATAATATCATCCAAAAAATAACGAATCATTTTGCACATCATTTAAAAGATGATAATATTTCTACAGACGATAGTCTTGAACTTATTAAACAAGTGTTTCAGTTAGAATCTTCCACAAAAAATGTCTAAAACAATAAGAATTGGTACGCGCGATAGTGAATTAGCACTATGGCAAGCAAAATTAGTACAAAAACTACTAGAAGACTTAGGTCATAAAACTACACTTGCTCCTGTAAAAGCTACTGGAGACATTGTACTAGACAAACCACTTTACGAGCTTGGTATCACGGGTATTTTTACTAGAACTTTAGATATCGCTATGCTAAATAACGATATTGATATTGCAGTACATTCTCTTAAAGATGTACCAACTGTGCTACCAAAAGGCATTGTACAAGCTGCCGTTATAAAACGTGGTAATGTAAACGATACTTTGGTTTTTAAAGATAACGAAGAGTTTCTAGGTTCTAGAGATGCCGTTATTGCTACTGGAAGTCTAAGAAGACGCGCACAGTGGTTAAATAGATTCCCAACACATACCATGGCTGACTTACGTGGTAACGTAAATTTACGTTTACAAAAGCTTGAAAATAACGAAGATTGGAACGGTGCTATTTTTGCTGCCGCAGGAATTGGACGTATAGAAATTAGGCCAGAAGAAGCTATTAATTTAGATTGGATGGTTCCCGCTCCTGCACAAGGTGCTATTATGATTACTGCTTTAAATGAAGATGAGGAAACAAAAACTATTCTTGCAGAACTTAATCATGAAGAAACTGAAATTTGCACAACTATAGAGCGCGATTTTTTAAATAAATTAGAAGGTGGTTGTACTGCTCCTATTGGCGCATTAGCTTATATAAAAGACGAAGAAGTTAATTTTAAAGGGATTCTTTTAAGTGAAGATGGCTCCAAGAAAATAGAAGTAACACGTGTTCAAAAATTAGGCGAACATCATGACATGGCTCAGTTTTGTGCCGATTATGTGATTGAACGCGGAGGCAAACGATTAATGGATGCTATAAAGTATTCTCATAAAGAAACTAATGTGGTTTCTACAAAATCCCTTACCGAAGATCAACGCTCACTTTTCCATGAAAAAGTAACGCCAAAAAGTACAGATTTTATAAAAATCAATCTGAATAGAATTCACCCACGTTTCTTAAAGAACGAAATTGAAAACGTTGTTATAACAAGTAAGAACGCGGTAGAGTCTTTAATTACAAATTACTCAGCTGTAGAATTACAATTCAAAAACATTTACTGTGTTGGTCGTCGTACTAAACGCTTAGTAGAAAATAGAATTGGTAAAGTTGTTCACTCTGAAAAGAATGCAAAAAAACTTGCCGAATATTTAGTCGAATTTATGGAAGGGAATAAAGTTACTTATTTCTGTAGTGATTTAAGGTTAGACGATTTACCAAATATTCTAGAAGAAAACAATATAAAGGTTAACGAAATTGAAGCATATCAAACCAAGTTTGATGCTCTAAAAGTAGACAAGACTGTAGAAAGCGTTATGTTTTACAGTCCATCAACAGTACAGAGTTATTTAAAACAGAATGATTCTGAAGCTATTGCATTTTGCATTGGTGAAACCACTGCAAACGAAGCAAGAAAAACATTTAAAGACGTTAGAGTTGCGAAAGTTCCAACGGTAGAAAGTGTTATTGAATTAATAAACGAGCATTATATATAAGCATTATTCATTTTTAGTTGCTGGTTACTAGTATAATTCTAAAACCTCAAACAACTATTAACTATTAATCAACAACTAATAACTATGTTAAAGAACGATTTATTTTTAAGAGCATTAAAAGGAGAAATAGTAGATCGCCCACCAGTTTGGATGATGCGTCAGGCAGGACGTTATTTACCTGAATTTATGGAGATCAAAGCTAAATACGACTTCTTTACACGTTGTCAAACTCCAGAACTAGCAAGTGAAATCACCGTACAACCTATTCGTAGATACGGTATGGATGCCGCGATATTATTCAGCGATATTTTAGTAATACCGCAAGCCATGAATATAGAGGTACAAATGAAACCAAATTTTGGTCCATATTTGCCAAACCCTATTCGTTCTCAAAAAGATATCGATAATGTTATTGTTCCAGATGTTACTGTAGCTTTAGACTATGTATATCAAGCCATAAAAGCAACAAAAGAAAAGCTTAACAACGAAATTCCGTTAATAGGTTTTGCAGGTTCGCCTTGGACAATTCTTTGCTATTGCGTACAAGGACAAGGCAGTAAAAACTTTGATAAAGCCAAAGAATTTTGCTTTACAAACCCAATAGCTGCACACCAATTATTGCAAAAAATCACAGACACAACTATAGCTTACCTTAAAGAAAAAGTAAAAGCAGGTTGTAACGCCGTACAAGTATTCGATTCTTGGGGAGGCATGTTATCTCCAGTAGATTATCAAGAGTTCTCATGGCAATATATTCAACAAATTATAGATGCCGTAAAAGACGATGCACCAGTTATAGCCTTTGGTAAAGGCTGTTGGTTTGCTCTTGGAGACATGGCTAAATCTGGAGCATCTGCTTTGGGTGTAGACTGGACATGCTCTGCAAGAAATGCACGTTATTTAAGTGGAGGAGATATTACACTACAAGGTAATTTTGATCCAACACGTCTATTTTCACCACCAGCAGTAATCAAAAAACAAGTTCACCAAATGATTGATGATTTTGGTAAAGACAAATACATTGTAAATCTTGGTCATGGTATTTTACCAAACATACCTTTAGACAACGCAAAAGCCTTTATTGATGCCGTAAAAGAATACGGAAATTAAAATATTTAGAGCGTTACCCACTTTTTTTTGTAACATTAAGTCTTCAATTCATACTTATCGTTTATAAAAAAGTAGGTCGCGCTTTCTCTACTCGCTCTCTGCGAGGAGCTCAAACAGGCCGTTCAATCGCTTACGCAAGAGCAACTCTATGATTAAAAACATCATTTCAGGTATTAAAGCATATTTCGGAGCCTTTAGTTTAATCTCTAAACTAAAACTCTGGAAATATTTTGCAGTACCCATGATTATTAGCGCTATCACTGCAGCAATCATCTTTAGTTCAGCCTATGGCTTATCCGATAACATAGGCCATTTTATTTCAAAAATCTGGATTTGGGACTGGGGAAAAGACATCTTTTCAAGCATAGGGAATTTTATAGGAGGTTTAATAGTTCTAGTTATTGGCCTTATCCTTTTCAAGCACATCATAATGGCACTTTCCGCACCATTTATGAGTCCGGTTTCCGAAAAAATAGAAACACATTTCACAGGAAATTCCTCGCATTCACATCGAGACACAACATTCTCGCAACAACTATTTAGAGGTATTCGTATTAACGGAAGAAATTTAGGTATGGAACTAATACTAACTATTCCTATCTTACTTTTAAAGTTCATCCCTGTCGTCAATATATTTTCAACCATTTTATTATTTATGGTTCAAGCCTATTATGCTGGATTCGGAAATATGGATTATACACTAGAGCGTCATTTTCAATATAAAGAAAGTGTACAATTTGTTAGAAAACATAGAGGACTTGCTATAGGAAACGGAATTGTATTTATTCTTTTTTTATTAATCCCAATAATTGGTGTAATTTTAGTACTTCCATTATCGGTTACAGCAGCATCCACAAGAACTGTTGAAGCCCTTCAAATAAAAAGCAAATTACCAAATGCGACTTGATTTAAACGGTTTTTACGTTAGTCCTATTGAATTAAAAGACGCATGGAATCTGTGCAACTTTATTGTTGCTAATGAAGACCGATTAAAAATCTATTTTCCAAAAACCCTAGAACAAAATTTAAACCCAACCTTATCCAATATTTTCGTTGAAAAAAAGGTGAAACAATTCAACTTAAAAGAAGAATTTCTATTTACCTTAAAAGCAATAAAATCTAAAGAACTAGTTGGTTTAATTTATATAAAAGAACTTAATTGGGATTCAAAACAAGGTGAATTTGCCTATTGTATTGACTACAACGCCGAAGGCAAAGGAATTACCTCCAAAGCCATAAATAAATTATCTGAATATGCTTTTTTAGAACTGGGATTAGAAACCCTACAAATTATAGCACACAAAAACAAGTATACAAGTTGCTATCAACAATAATTTTACTTGGATAAAAACATTAATAAATGAATTTGCACCAATTGGTAAAACGCCGTTAAATATGGAGTTATATGAATTGTACAATGAAATAAAATAGATAGTTATGCCATATTTTGTAATTGACTGCTCAGAAAACATATTAAAATTACAACTTCCACAGGACATCATCCTAGAAGTACATAAAGCGGCTACAGCTACTAAATTATTTGACGAACCAGACATTAAAGTTAGACTAAACCCTTTTAAGGAAAACTATTTAGTAGGAGGCAAACAAGGTGATTTTATTCATGTTTTTGTAAACATTATGGAAGGTAGAACAACAGACCAAAAAGCGGAACTTTCTAAACAGGTTGTTCTTAAACTAAAATCAATGTTTCCTTCAATAGATTTTATTGCAATTAATATCAATGACTTCGAAAAAGCGACATACTGTAATAAAAACATGATCTAAATTATGAAAGACAAATTTTTTCAATACATACAAGATTTACAAAATTCAATAACCTCAGCGCTAGAAAACGTTGATGGGAAAGCAACATTTCAAGAAGACATTTGGAAGCGACCAGAAGGAGGAGGCGGACGTACACGTGTTATAGAAAACGGAAACGTTTTTGAAAAAGGTGGTGTTAATATTTCTGGAGTACATGGAAAACTTCCAGACAGCATGCAAAAATATTTTGGTGTTGAAGACGCTGATTTTTTTGCTTGCGGACTAAGTTTAGTACTTCATCCAAAAAACCCCATGGTTCCCACAGTTCATGCCAACTGGCGTTATTTTGAAATGTATGATAAAGACGGAAACATTGTAGACCAATGGTTTGGTGGCGGACAAGATTTAACACCTTATTACCTGTTTGATGAAGATGCAAAACATTTTCACCAAACCTGCAAAACGGCTTGTGATAAACATAACCCAGAATTCTACCCTAAATATAAAGCGCGTTGTGATGAATATTTTTATAACACACACCGCAACGAAGGTCGAGGTTTAGGCGGTTTGTTTTTTGACTACTGCAAAGCTACAAACGGTATGACCATGGAAGATTGGTATAACTTTGAAACTGAAGTTGGTAATAGTTTTCTTGAAGCTTACGTACCCATAGTAGAAAAAAGGAAAGAGCTACCGTATACAGATGAGCAACGTAAATGGCAAGAAATACGCCGCGGACGCTACGTAGAGTTTAATTTAGTTCATGATAAAGGCACACTTTTCGGATTGAAAACAAACGGACGTATAGAAAGTATTTTAATGAGTTTGCCTCCACATGTACAATGGGTTTACGATCATCATCCAGAAGCAGGAAGCGAAGAAGAGCGATTAATTAATATACTACAAAACCCTATAGACTGGGTTTAATGATCAGTTATGAATTGTTACTGTGGAAGTTTAAAATTATATTCTAACTGTTGCGAAAAAGCACACAAAAACATTGGTGAAGCAAAAACAGCTGAACAACTTATGCGCTCTAGATATAGTGCCTTTGTGTTAGCTAATGGCGACTATTTAATGCAAAGTCACCACCCCTCTACTCGACCATTGAAAGAAAAAAAATCTATTGTAAAATGGGCAAAATCTGTAGAATGGATTAAACTTGAAATTACAGAAACATCAAAGGGAACAGAAAAAGATACAAAAGGTACCGTTACCTTTAATGCTTATTTTTATGAAAAAGGAAAAGTTGATGTTATTAGCGAAAAATCAGCCTTTTTAAAAGAAAACAATCACTGGACTTATTTAGGTCTCAGTAAATAAAATTGAAAAATATATTATGTGGAAAATATCTTAGGACATGACAAAAACACAACCTATTGATTTTGTCATGTCCTAAGAAAAGTTTTATAAAAAGCATGTAGTGATTGATAAGTTGTAAACGTAACATCGTTGGCTTTTTTCAAATCAAAAGAAAAGACTTTATAATCTTTATCTTCAGTAAAAAACTCTTGTAATCCTGATTCCCATTGATTTCTAACCGTAAGCGTAGGCGTTAACACAAATGTTTTCTTTCCTAACGTTCTTATAATTTCAATTCCTAAAATTGTTTTCCCAGATCCTGGGGGTGCAATAACATGAAAGTGCCTATCGGCAATGTGATTTTCAAAGTTTTTCAACAAACTAGCTTGATAACTTCTCCAAGGAAAATTAAATTTTAAATGACCTAATGATTCTATCAATATAAAATGGCTTTTAATGATTAACTTTGTATTTGATAAATGTAAGGATTATCAAGAAAATTTAGAGTAAAACTATGTATCCAATACGAAGAAATAGAAGACTAAGAACCAACGAAGCAATTCGCTCTCTTGTTCGTGAGACTATAATAACACCAAACGATTTTTTAGTACCGCTTTTTGTGGTTGAAGGAAAAGGTATAAAAGACGAAATAGCGTCAATGCCAAATTACTTTCGCTACAGTTTAGATTTACTTGAAGGTGAAGTTAAAGAACTATGGAAGCTAGGTTTAAAATCGGTTTTATTATTTGTAAAAGTCCCTGATAATTTAAAAGATAATAAAGGCACCGAAGCCATGAACCCTAACGGATTAATGCAACGTGCTATAAAAACGGTTAAAAATGTTTGCCCAGGTATGATTGTAATGACCGATGTAGCTTTAGATCCATATTCGGCTTACGGTCACGATGGTATTATTGAAAATGGACAGGTTTTAAATGATGAAACTGTTGATGCTTTAACAGAAATGAGTTTATCTCATGCTGAAGCTGGAGCAGATTTTGTTGCTCCAAGTGATATGATGGACGGACGTATTCTTTCTATTCGTGAAGCGTTAGAAGATGATGGTTTTACAAATACCGGTATTATGAGTTATTCTGCTAAATATGCATCTGCATTTTACGGACCTTTTCGTGATGCTTTAGATTCTGCCCCAGTAGATTTAGTTGATGTACCAAAGGATAAGAAAACTTATCAAATGGATTATGCTAACCGTTTTGAAGCCATTCGCGAAACCGAAATGGATATTGATGAAGGTGCAGATATTGTTATGGTAAAACCTGGAATTTCATATCTTGATATTTTGAGAGATATTAAAAATGAAGTTGATGTACCTATTGCTGTATATCAAGTTTCTGGCGAATATGCCATGGTAAAAGCTGCTGCCGAAAAAGGTTGGCTAGACCACGACCAAGTGATGATGGAAACAACCACAGCATTTAAACGTGCTGGAGCAGATATTATAGCAAGTTATTTTGCTAAGGATGTTGTTAAATTGATTTCGTAAATTAGCATAAATTAAAAAACACTCATGGTATTACTCCTTTTCTACGGAATCATTTCAATATTCTTTTCTTTTTTATGTTCAATTTTAGAAGCTGTTTTATTAAGTGTCACCCCAACATTTATAAACGTTAAAAAGAAAGAAAACAAAGCATACGCTGACGAACTTGAAGCATTAAAAAAAGATGTAGACAGACCACTAATAGCCATCTTAACACTTAATACCATTGCCCACACTGTTGGTGCTATTTTAGTTGGAGTACAAGCAAAAGTAGCTTATGTAGAGTTATACGGGTCACAAACAACAACTGTTTTAGGTATTGAATTTACAGAAGAATTAATGGTTGCTGTTGTTTCATCAATTATGACATTACTAATACTAGTGGCTTCAGAAATTATACCAAAAACCATTGGAGCAACTTACTGGAAAGGGCTGGCAAATTTTACTACAAAAGCTTTAAAGGTTTTAATTTTCCCTTTAAAATGGACAGGTATTTTATGGTTATTACAACTTACAACAAAATTAATTGGAAGCAAAGGTCACCACGGAAGCGTTTTAAGTCGTGAAGATTTTCATGTTATGACAGACATGGCTCATAAAGAAGGCATATTTCAAGAGTCTGAAAGTAAAGTCATAAAAAACCTATTAACATTTAAAGATGTTAGAGCTAAAGATGTTATGACACCGAGAACAGTCATGAAAACCGAAAACGAAAACGCTACCGTTGAAGAGTTTTTCAATAAAAACCTGAATCTTCGCTTTTCTAGAATTCCAGTTTATATTGATTCTGAAGACAATATCAAAGGGCTTGTTTTAAAAGATGAAATCTACAAAGAAATGGGTTTAGGTAATGGATCTAAAAGATTATCCGAACTAAAACGAGACATCATTATTATAGATAGAGACATTGCTATTCCTACATTATTTGAAAAATTAATTGAAACTAAAAACCATATGGCGCTTGTTGTTGATGAATATGGAACAGTAAGCGGAATTGTAACCATGGAAGATGTTATTGAAACATTACTAGGTTTAGAAATTATGGATGAAAGTGATAATGTTTCTGATTTACAAGTTCAAGCTAGAAGAAACTGGGAAACACGCGCTAAAAAGTTAGGAATCCTAGAAAACACTAAACCTGAAGAATAATGGAAAGCTGTATTATCAATTCTCCTCTAGGTTACACTAAAATAACTGGTGATATTGATGGTATTACTTCGGTAGCGATTTTAAATTCAGAAGAAAAAATAACAGATATTATTCCTGTAGAATTGGAAGACTGTGTCATTCAACTTAATGAATATTTTGAAGGAACACGCAAACAATTCAACCTAAAATTGAATCCTCAAGGCTCAGAATTTCAGAAAAAAGTATAGACTGCACTTGAGCAAATTCCATACAGCAAAACAAACTCTTACCTTCAACTGTCTAAAAATTTAGGAGATCCAAAAGCAATTAGAGCAGTTGCAAATGCAAATGGAAAAAACCCTATTTGGATTATTATTCCTTGCCATCGTATTATAGGAAGCGACGGAAGTTTAACAGGGTACGCAGGTGGTTTACATCGTAAAAAATGGCTTATAGAACACGAAAGTCCATACAAACAACAATCGTTCTTCTAACACACGCAAAACGTAAATAAAAAATCATCTAAATAAATCTTCCCTAAATTTTACTATATTTAGTTATCTAAACTATTTGTAATGAAATTCTTGAAAAAAACATTCAAGTTTTTAATCATCCTTTTCGGATTATTAATAATTGTATTATATATCACTGATACAGACTACCTAATTAAAGCTGTAAGAACCATTTATTTAAAAGGTCACACCACCGCTTTCTTAGAAGACTATAAAGAATTTGACAATGCTACTATAGAAAATGGAACACCTCAACCATGGCCAAACCATAAAGACTACAATTCGGTTAAAGAAACTGAGGTTCTAAAAAATGCAAATAAAACCAATGGCACTATAGCATACGTTATTATTAAAAATGATAGTATTTGGTTTGAAAACTATTATGATGGTTTTAATGCTAATTCCCAGTCCAATTCATTTTCTATGGCAAAGAGCTACACATCTGGGCTCATGGGAAAAGCAATTCAAGATGGTTACATTAAGAGTTTAGATCAACCCATAACTGATTTTCTCCCAGAATTTAGCGAAGGTTTAGCGCCTAAAATGACTGTTGGTGATTTATCAAGTATGGCATCTGGAACTAATTGGGATGAAGCTTACTACTCACCACTTTCTATAACAACTCGCGCTTATTTTGATGACGATTTAGAAAAGGTAATCCTTGGTTTAAAAGTAATTGAAGAACCTGGAAAAAAATTTAAATATGCCAGCGGAGACACACAAATGCTTGCCATGGTTATAGAAAAGGCTACTGGTAAAAAAATGTATAATTATCTAACCGAAAGCTTCTGGAAACCTTTAGGTAGCGAAAACTCAACGCTATGGCAGGTAGATAGTGAAGGTCATGATTTAGTTAAAGCTTATTGCTGTATAGCAAGTAATGCTAAAGATTTTGCACGATTCGGAAAACTATATAAAGACCATGGTAAATGGAACGGTAAGCAAATTTTAGACTCAGCATTTGTTGCTAAATCTATAAAACCTCGTTTTCCTGAAAGTCCAGAGTACGGTTACGGCTGGTGGCTAAAAAAACAAGGGAATAAATCGTTTTTCATGATGCGAGGACACTTAGGACAATATGTTATTGTAGAACCTAAGGATAATGTAATTATAGTTCGTTTAGGACATTCTAAAGGCTCGGGAGATGCAGTAGCTTCTTTTACTCCAGATATACCAACTTATATTGAACAGGCTTATAAAATGCTAGATAAATGATTTCAAAACTCAATTTAGAAAACATATTATTTCTTGATATTGAAACCGTTCCTGAAACACAATATTTTTCAGATTTAGATGATGTTAAACAAGATTTGTGGGCATCAAAAACTCAATACCAACGCAAAGATGAATTTACACCAGAAGCCTTTTATGACCGTGCAGGAATCTGGGCAGAATTTGGAAAAATAGTATGTATTTCTGTTGGCTATTTTAATATTAATAGAGAAAAAAGACGTTTTAGAGTCACCTCTTTTTACGGAGATGAAGTTAAAATTTTAAAAGACTTTAAAAACCTTTTAATGTCTCACTTTAATACTGCAAAACATTTACTTTGCGCTCACAATGGTAAAGAATTCGATTTTCCATACATTGCACGTCGAATGATAATTAAAGATGTTGAACTGCCTCATAAACTTAATCTTTTTGGTAAAAAACCATGGGAAGTTGCACATTTAGACACGCTGGATTTATGGAAATTTGGAGATTATAAAAACTATACATCACTTAAATTACTAACGAATGTTTTAGGCATTCCATCTCCAAAAGATGATATAGACGGCAGTGAAGTTTGTCGCGTATATTACGAAGAAAACGAAATAGATAGAATTGTTATTTACTGTGAAAAAGACACTATTGCTGTCGCACAAATATTTTTAAGACTGCGTGGTGATAGTCTTTTAACTAAAGATGAAATTATTCATATATAAATGAACGAACAACCTTTATTAAACGTAGATAATCTTTCCATTTCCTTTGGAGACAATGAAGTTATTCATAATATTTCATATCAATTAGAAAACAATGAGATATTAGGTATTGTTGGCGAATCTGGTTCTGGAAAGTCAGTTTCTTCACTTACTATTTTAGGTTTACTTCCTAAAAAAATATCTAAAATTACTACAGGTACTATTCTATTTGAAAATGAAGATTTAACTAAATTATCTGCAAAAAGATTCAGAAGTATTAGGGGTAAAAAAATCGCCATGATTTTCCAAGAACCTATGAGTTCTTTAAATCCTTCTATGACCTGTGGAAAACAAGTTAAAGAAATTTTAGAGCAGCACACCAAACTTACCAAAACAGAAATTAAAGAGGAAGTTTTATCCTTATTCAATCAAGTTAAATTACCTGACGCAAATCGTATTTACAATGCTTATCCTCACGAAATATCTGGTGGACAAAAACAACGCGTTATGATAGCCATGGCTATCGCTTGTAAACCCGATATTTTGATTGCTGATGAACCAACAACAGCTTTGGATGTTACCGTGCAAAAAGATATTATAGCTTTACTAAAAGAGCTTCAAAATGAAACAAAAATGAGTATCATATTTATTACTCATGATTTAGCCTTAATTTCCGAAATAGCCAATCGTGTTTTGGTTATGTACAAAGGCAATATTGTTGAAGAAGGTGAAGTTTCGAAAATATTCAACACACCTCAACATAACTATACAAAAGCGCTTATAAATTCTAGACCGTCTTTAGACACGCGTCTCAAAGTATTACCAACAATTCAAAATTTTTTAGACGATACTATTTTAGAAGACATTATCACTTCAGAAGATCGAAAAATTCAACATGAAAAATTATATAGTAAATCACCATTACTAGAAGTTATAAATGTAGAAAAAGAATATATTTCGAAATCTGGATGGTTTAAAAAATCCAAATCTTTTAAGGCCGTTAATAATGTTAGTTTTAAATTATATGAAGGCGAAACTTTAGGTTTGGTAGGTGAATCTGGTTGCGGAAAGTCTACACTAGGTAATGCCATTCTTCAACTAGACAAAGCCACTGCAGGAGAAATTTTATATAACGGACAAGACATTACCAAACTATCTAAATATGATATTAGGAAATTAAGAAAGGATATTCAAATTATATTTCAAGATCCATATTCATCTTTAAACCCTAGAATCCCTGTTGGAAAGGCCATAATGGAACCCATGAAAGTTCATAATCTTTATAACTCTGATGAAGAACGCAAAGAAAAAGTTGTTGATATTTTAAATCGAGTAGGATTATCTGAAGATTACTTTAATCGTTATCCTCATGAATTTTCTGGCGGACAAAGGCAACGTATTGGTATCGCTAGAACCATTGCGTTACAACCTAAACTTATTGTTTGTGATGAGTCGGTTTCTGCCTTAGACATATCTGTACAAGCACAAGTTTTAAACTTACTGAATGAACTGAAAGAATCTTTTGGTTTCACATACATCTTCATTTCACACGACTTAGCAGTAGTAAAATATATGTCGGACCAATTATTAGTTATGAATAAAGGACAAATTGAAGAATTGGATGACGCCGATGTGATCTATAATAATCCAAAAAAAGAATACACAAAAAAGCTAATTCATGCTATACCCAAAGGATTATAGCATGAATATCTTTTTAGTTACATACACTAAGCTTTTTAAAAATTTTAAATTATCGCGAAGGGTTTCACGAAATTTACTTTCTTCAAAAGTAGTGTGTTCAGGTAGATTTGGTTCCATAGTCGTAGGTTAAGATTTATGGTAGATTTGGGGCAAATCTATCTATTAATTTGGTTACTGTAAAGATGCGCTTTTATTTCATAAAAACAGATTAAAAACACAAAAAATCGATGAAATGCATTTTATTTTAACATATGGTCAGTTTAATTTAAACTTTTAAATAATCTCTATTATCTAAATATTCATTTCTGGAATATCGCCTTCAACCAGTAAATGGCCTTCTGTTGCTTTTTCTATATCTTCTACCGAAACTCCTGGTGCGCATTCTAACAATCTAAACCCAGCGGAAGTAACTTCTAAAACAGCAAGGTTTGTTACTATTTTTTTAACGCAACCTACTCCTGTTAAAGGTAAATAACACCTTTTTAACAGTTTAGATTCTCCTCGCTTATTAGTATGCATCATGGCTACAATAATATTTTCTGCACTAGCAACTAAATCCATAGCCCCTCCCATTCCTTTTACCATGCGTCCTGGGATTTTCCAATTGGCAATGTCTCCGTTTTCAGCAACCTCCATAGCCCCCAAAATAGTTAAGTCCACATGTTGCCCACGAATCATAGAAAAACTTAAAGCCGAGTCGAAAAAACTTGCACCTGGCAATGTTGTAATTGTTTGTTTCCCTGCGTTTATCACATCGGCATCTTCTTCACCTTCAAAAGGAAAAGGCCCCATACCTAATACGCCATTTTCACTTTGAAATTCTACTTCTATATCATTCCTAACGTAATTCGCAACTAGAGTTGGAATACCTATGCCTAAATTCACATAATACCCATCTTGAACTTCTTTTGCAATACGTCTTGCTATTCCTGTTTTATCTAACATTTTTTAAGTTTTAAGTTAAAAGCGCCTAAAGTATTTAAAGTTAAAACTCAAGAGCACTTGGTACTTTAAATTTTTAACTTCTTTGCCTCACAGTTCTTTGTTCAATACGCTTTTCATAAGTTTCGCCTTTAAAAATACGTTGAACAAATATTCCAGGAATATGAATTTGATTTGAATCTAATTCTCCTAACGGCACAAGTTCTTCAACCTCAGCTACTGTAATTTTAGCTGCTCCACACATATTAGGATTAAAATTTCTTGCTGTTCCTTTAAAGATCAAATTCCCAGCTGCATCACCTTTCCAAGCTTTTACAAAAGCAAAGTCTGCCTTAAACGCATGCTCTAAAACATACATTTTCCCATCAAATTCTCTTGTTTCTTTTCCTTCTGCAACTTCAGTGCCATAACCCGCAGGTGTATAGATTGCGGGAAAACCTGCTTGTGCTGCTCTACAACGTTCAGCAAGCGTACCTTGAGGAATTAATTCTACTTCCAACTCACCAGAAAGCATTTGACGTTCAAACTCATCATTCTCTCCCACATAAGAAGACACCATTTTTTTTATTTGACGTTGTTGAAGTAATAAACCTAACCCAAAATCATCAACTCCAGCATTATTAGATATACAAGTTAAATTTGAAACACCAAGCTTAACCAATTCTGCAATAGAATTTTCAGGAATGCCACTAAGTCCAAAACCTCCTAACATTAATGTCATATTATCAGAAACCCCTTTTAAAGCCTCCTCAACATTTGACACTTTTTTATTAATCATATTATTATCGTTTTATTCCATATAAAATTACGAATAATTGAATAAAAAGGAGAAAATACTAGAAATAAAAAAAACATTCTTTTCAGAATGGTTAAAATATTATAAAATCTTAAAATTAAATTTATATAAATCCTTCTAAATCATCAGGAGATTCATCTGGAGAACTATCATCTATAACATCATCATCTTTAACTTTAGAGCAGTCTACATTAATAGATAAATTAACAGGTTTTTGAAATTCTTCTTTTGATATACCTAAATCTACATCTTCATAACAACTTCTCATATAAATACCCCAAATTGGTAATGCCATAGATGCACCTTGTCCATAAGTAATACTTTTAAAACGAGCAGCTCTATCTTCTGCTCCAACCCAAACACCTGTAACAAGATTAGGCACCATACCCATAAACCAACCATCACTTTGGTTTTGTGTTGTCCCTGTTTTTCCCGCAATAGGATTTGTAAAACCGTATGGATAACCCGTAATTATTTCCTTATATTCTGTTGCATTTTTCTTATAAGTATGCCTTAAACGCCCTCCAGATCCAGATTCTGTAACACCTTCCATCAACTTAACAGCAACATAAGCAGTCTCTTCACTTAAAACATCTTTTGTTTCTGGTGAAAATTGATACAAAATAGTTCCGTTTTTATCTTCAATAGTTGTTACCATTACCGGTTTAGTATACACACCTTCATTAGCAAAAGCAGAATAAGCTCCTACCATTTCATAAACACTTAAATCTGGTGTTCCTAAAGCTATAGAGGGGACAGCAAGTATATCTGATTTTATACCTAAATTTCTAACTAAATCTATAACTGGTTCTGGACCTACTTTATCCATCAATCTAGCTGTAATGGTATTAACAGAATTTGCTAAAGCATTTTTTAAAGTTCTAGAACCTCCATAATCATTATCACCATTAGAATTTTTAGGACACCATGCTTCTGGGTTACCAAACTTATTGGCTTCTATACAAAACGGAGTATCTGGAAGTTTATCACAAGGTGATAAATGCAATTGATCTATTGCTGTAGCATATACAAACGGTTTGAATGTAGACCCTACTTGACGCTTTCCTTGTTTTACCATATCATATTGAAAATGCCTGTAGTTAACACCCCCAACCCAAGCTTTAACATGACCTGTTTGTGGGTTCATAGACATCATACCTGTGCGTAAAAACGATTTATAATAACGCATAGAGTCAATAGGCTTCATAAGTGTATCAACTTCTGACGGTTTTCCCTTTTCCCATTTAAAAACAGTCATTTTTGTTGGCTTATGAAATGAAGCCTCGATCTCCTTACTAGTTTTACCAGCTTTTTTCATAATTCTCCAACGCTCTCCTTGTTTCATAGAACGTCTTAAAAGACTATCTATAGCTCCTCTAGTTAAATCTAAAAAAGGTGTCGTTGGATTTCGCTTTGGTGTATTTTGAACAAAAAATTCTGCCTGCAACTTTGGCATATGTTGCTGCACCGCATCTTCAGCATATTTTTGCATGCGAGAATCAATAGTTGTGTACACTTTAAGTCCATCACTATTAATATTATACTTTGTACCATCTGGTTTTGGATTCTTTTTAATCCAATCTTTCATAAACCCTCGTAAATATTCTCTAAAATACGTAGCCATACCTTCGCGGTGTGATTCTGGTGTATAACGTAAATCTAACTCAGTTTTTTGAAGAGAATCTTTAACTTTTTCAGTAATATAATCATACCTATGCATCTGAGACAAAACTACGTTTCGTCTATTTTTAACCCCAACTGGGTTTCTTCTAGGGTTATAAAGTGCAGAATTTTTAAACATACCTACTAACATGGCAGATTCTTTTAAGTCTAAATCTCTTGGCTCTTTTCCAAAATAAATACGCGCAGCGCTTCGAATACCGTCTGCATTATTTAAAAAATCGTAAATATTGAAATATTGAGCAATGATTTCTTCTTTGGTGTATTGGCGTTCTAAACGAGTAGCAATAATCCATTCCCTAAGTTTCTGGGATAGTTTCTTAACAATATTAGCTTTTTCTCTTTTATGAAATAACTGTTTTGCTAACTGTTGAGAAATGGTACTTGCTCCTCCATTTTTCCCTAAATGTACAATCGCCCTTAGGGTACCTCTTGCATCTATTCCAGCATGTTCCTGAAAACGAGCATCTTCTGTCGCTACCAAGGCGTTTACTAAATTTTGAGGAAGTTCATCATAATCCACAGGTGTTCTATTGTCATTAAAATAGAACTTCCCTAAAGTCTTACCATCGGCAGAAATAATTTCAGTAGCTAAATTAGTTTCAGGATTTTCTAATTGCGTGTGATCTGGCATATCTCCAAGCCAACCCCACGAAGCCATTAAAAATATAAATACCACACTTAAAGTACCACCTAAAAATAATATCCAAAACCAACGGACGTATTTCGTATAATCTTGAATTGTTACTGATGCTTCTTTTTTTGCTTTTGCCATGTACTTTCGGTTAATACGTCTCGATAATCTTCCGCGAAAGCGAAATCAATCTAAGTGACATTTTAATTATTATTTATATTTTCTATTCTAAATCCTATATCTGTAATACCTTCAAGCTCTATAACACCATTCACTTTACCATTTTCTCTCATAGCGTGTTGAATATTTACCTTATATGCTCCTGTTTCTTTAAAAACAACTTGTTCTTTATACCAAAGTTTATTTTCCTTAATATCTGTCAATCCTGTTCCCAACAATTTACCCGTTGGGTCTGCCATTCTATACTCTAATGTGTCCTTTATGGTTTTTCCATGCGGAAATTCCATTTCAACAATTAAAAATAGATTACTGTATTTGAAACTATTTGTATTTCGAATATTAACAAATAAATTATATGAATTTATACAATCTGGTGTATTAACATCAAAACTTATAACCTCATCTTTATGCCATTTATTTGGCACAGATTTATACTCATCAAAAACACGGTTAGAATCGCAAGACATAAACAGTAAAGCAAAAAACAAAAAAAATAACAAGGTATTATTTCTCAACATTTTTATTGTTTTGAGGTTCTGGCTTCCTTTTATTATTTCTATTCTTGTTCTTTTGATTTGGGTTAGTCTTTTTAGGAGCGTTCTTATTCGCTTGATTTCCATTTGAATTACCCTTTTGTTTTGATTTTTGATTGTTATTATTTCCTGACTTTTGGTTAGGATTTGGCTTTTGATTTCTATTAGAATTACCTTTTGTATTATTCTTCCTTCTATTATTTTTACGTTTATTATTACTTTTTAGACTATCAAAACGTGTTAAACTATCTTGACCTACAACGTTTTCAAACTCTACTTTTGCTTCTTCTATAAGGTCTGAAGCGTACTCTTCAAGACTAGAAACTTTTTTGTTTTTTTTATTTAAATCAATTATTTCGTTGGCCTGTTCTGTAGTTATTTTATGCCAATTCATCCACTCACCTTCATAGGCATACCACATATGTCCTTTGAAAATGTCTGTTTTTTGACAAACCGCTGTCCCTTTTCTTGTTCTTAGTTTAATATCTATTTTTGGAAAACTTTTAAGAGCATCTAAATAGGTATCTAACTCATAATTCAAACAACATTTTAGTTTACCACATTGTCCTGCTAATTTTTGCGGATTTAGAGATAATTGCTGGTAACGTGCTGCCGATGTACTAACAGAACGAAAATCTGTTAACCATGTAGAACAACATAATTCTCGCCCACAAGAACCAATACCTCCAAGTCTTGCTGCCTCTTGACGAAACCCAACTTGTTTCATTTCTATACGTGTTCTAAATTCGCGAGCAAAAACTTTAATAAGCTCACGAAAATCTACACGTTCTTCTGCTGTATAATAGAATGTTGCTTTACTAGCATCACCTTGAAATTCAATATCTGAAATTTTCATTTGCAACTTTAAGTCTATTGCAAATTGGCGTGCACGTACTTTCATTGGCTCTTCCTTATCTCGTACTGCTTGCCAAATATCTATATCTTTTTGGCTTGCTTTTCGGTAAACTTTTAAGATATCATTCTCTTTTTGAGAGATATTTTTACGTTTCATTTGTACACGCACCAATTCTCCCGTAAGTGTTACCATACCAATATCATGGCCAGATGCAGCTTGAGATGCAACAACATCCCCAATGCTTAATGTTAAATTTTCTGTATTGTGATAGTATTGCTTTCTTCCGTTTTTATAACGTACCTCAACCCAATCAAATGGTTTTTCTCCATTTGGAAGCGACATATTTGATAGCCAATCGAAGACTGTTAGCTTATTACAACTATCTGTACCACAAGTGCCATTACTTTTACATCCTTTAGGCTGACCGTCTTTACCAGTTGAACAACTGTTACAAGCCATATAATTCTATATATTTAATTCGCTAATAATTAGATTATTACGAATGAAGGTTTATAAATAATTCGAAACGTAAAGATATGATTATTATAATGGACTTAAAAATAAGATTTTGTTCTACTAAAATTTATTTAAAACCTAGACATCTTTATCTTTAAAAGTCTGAAAAATGTTTCTCAAATCCTTTTTATACGGCAAATGATCCGCACGTCCTTTTTTAAAGATATCATTACTATTTCTCTGTCCTTTTCTAAGTTCTTTTTGCTCTTCAAATGGTAATACATATATCTCTTTACAATTTACAGAACAACAATTATTCATTTCTTCTTTGCAATTATCACACTGTATAAATAGTAAATGACAAGCATCATTAGCGCAATTGGTGTGTATATCTGCTGGCGCACCGCATTGGTGACAACATGCTATAACATCGTCACTAATTTTTTCGGCTCTACGTTCATCAAAAACAAAATTCTTTCCAATAAATTTATTTTCTAGATTGTCTTCTTTTATTTGTCTGGTATACTCAATAATACCACCCTCTAATTGATACACATTTTTAAAACCTTTATGCTTAAAATACGCACTAGCTTTTTCACAACGAATACCTCCGGTACAATACATTACCAGGTTTTTATCTTCTTTATACGCTTTTAAATCGTCTTCTATAATATCTAAAGATTCTCTAAAGGTATCAACATCTGGAGTAATTGCATTTTTAAAATGACCAATTTCACTTTCGTAATGATTTCTCATGTCTACCAAAACAGTCTTTTCATCTTCAATAAGTTCATTAAACTTATCTGCACCAACATGTACACCTTTATTGGTGACATCAAATGTGTTATCATTCAAGCCATCTGCGACAATCTTTTTGCGCACCTTAACCTTCAATTTTAAAAACGACATATTATCTTGCTCTACAGCAACATTTAACCGTATTCCTTTTAAGAAATCAATAGTATCTAAATGTGTTTTAAATTCATTGAAGTGATCTGCAGGAAGAGAAAGTTGTCCATTTATACCCTCGGTAGCAACATAGGTTCTTCCTAAAACATCTAATGCTTCCCAGATAATAAATAAATGATCTCTGAATTCTTGAGGGTTCTCAATTTTCGCGTACTTATAAAAAGAAAGTGTTAATCGATCTTTGCCTGCTTTTTCGATTAATTCTGCTCTTTCTTTCGCGCTTAACTTATTGTACAGTTGCATGCTATACTTATTTTTTAAGGTTAAAGAATAATTTTGCCACAAAGGTACTTTTTTTGACAAAAAACAACTATTTAGAACATAATAAAAAGTGCTTTTCAAGACCAAACATACTAATATGTTTTAGTCAACATCGGCTTAACAATTACCATTATGGAACAAACGGTAAAAGAAACACCCAATGCGTTAGTAAATTGAGTTAGTAATAGTTTATTTTGGTTCTATTTCGTAACAAAAAATGTCCCCATTACACATTAAAGATACAAAATATTTAAAAAGGTTGCGTGAGTTCTTTAATTTTTATTTTTATGCAGACTAAAAGCCCTTTTTAAATTAAAAATTATGTTGAAAAGTATTATTGTATTGTGACAAAAGATATAGTACTTTAGCATGCGGAACTTCAGAAAAAATATAGAAATGAGCAGTGAAAAAGAAGCTAAATTAAAAGCACTTAAACTTACTTTAGATAAATTAGATAAGGCATACGGAAAAGGAACCGTAATGAAAATGAGCGATGCTGCTATACAAGATGTAGAGGCTATTTCTTCAGGTTCATTAGGTTTAGATATCGCATTAGGCGTTGGAGGTTATCCTCGTGGTCGTGTTATTGAAATCTATGGCCCAGAATCTTCTGGTAAAACAACATTAACATTACACGCTATTGCCGAAGCACAAAAAGCGGGAGGTATTGCTGCATTTATTGATGCAGAACATGCTTTTGATCGTTTTTATGCTGAAAAACTAGGCGTAGATATTGATAACCTAATTATTTCTCAACCAGATAATGGTGAGCAAGCTTTAGAAATTGCAGATAATCTAATTAGATCTGGGGCTATTGATATTGTTGTAGTGGATTCTGTTGCAGCTTTAACACCAAAAAGTGAAATTGAAGGCGAAATGGGAGATTCAAAAATGGGGCTTCATGCTCGTTTAATGTCTCAGGCTTTAAGAAAACTTACAGGATCTATTAGCAAAACAAATTGTACTGTAATATTCATTAACCAATTACGTGAAAAAATCGGTGTGATGTTTGGTAACCCAGAAACAACAACCGGTGGTAACGCATTAAAATTTTACGCTTCTGTTCGTTTAGATATTAGACGTTCTACTCAAATTAAAGATAGTAACGGTAATGTTTTAGGAAATAAAACCAGAGTTAAAGTTGTTAAAAACAAAGTAGCTCCGCCATTTAAAATGGCAGAATTTGATATTATGTACGGCGAAGGAGTATCTAAAGTTGGTGAAGTTTTAGACGTTGCTGTAGAGCACGAATTTGTTAAAAAAGCTGGCTCTTGGTTTAGTTATGAAGACACTAAACTAGGACAAGGTAGAGACGCTGTTAAAGCCATTATAAAAGATAACCCCGAACTCTTAGATGAACTCGAAGGAAAAATAAAAATTGCTTTAAAAGGCGATGAAGAATAAATTAAAATCCCGATCTAATCGGGATTTTTTATTTTTACACGCAACCTTTCCTTTAAATATGCATCTTAAAGAACAAAGCTTTATTAACCCTAATAAAAATGTATAAAATGAAAAGGTTTATTGTTCTTAGTCTCCTCCTAGTTATGTTTGGAGCCTGTAGTACAGATGATGATACTGTAAATTTTAATTTCGAAATTCTTCCTATTGAAAACGTTGATATTCCAGATGAATTTGAATTAGGGGAAGTTTACCCAATTACTATCAGTTATTTAAAACCAACATCTTGCCATCGTTTTAATGAATTATATTATTTAAAAGACACTAATAAACGTACAGTAGCCGTTATAGACTACGTTTTTGAACGTGATGATTGTGAAACATTAGAAAATGAACTGGCCGAAACAACCCTTAATTTTATTGTAAACAGTAACGGGTCTTATATTTTCAAATTTTGGCAAGGAGAAGATAATCAAGGCGAAGACCAATATTTAACTATTGAAGTACCTGTTCTAGAATAAACTAATACTGTTAATTAATCTTTGTATAAATTGAGTTTAAATCAACTCATAGAAAATTGTAAAAACAACAATACTAAGGCACAAGGCGAATTGTACAAACTTTTTTCGAGTAAACTTTTCTCTACTTGCTTAAAGTATTCGAGAAGTTATGCAGAAGCAGAAGATAATTTACAAGACGCATTTTTAACCATTTTTAGCAAAATTGAACAATATAAAAGCAAAGGTTCTTTTGAAGGTTGGTTAAAACGAATTACCGTTAATACGGTATTACAACAATACAGAAACGAAAAAGTTTTTGATATTGTAAATGAAAACACAATTGAAGATGTAGATATAGAAATTGATGAAGATCACATTTCTCTAGACTACCTCTTAAGTATTATACAAGAATTACCAGATAGATACAGGCTTGTTTTTAACATGTATGTACTTGATGGTTATTCTCATAAAGAAATAGCAAACATGCTAAACATAAACATAGGAACCTCAAAATCTAACTTAGCTAGAGCAAGACAAACTTTGAAACAAGCCATAGAAAACTATAAAACTGCGCAAAGCGCACAGTCATTATAATGAGTAATAAGAAAAACATAGACCGTTTATTCCAAGAAAAGTTTAAAGACTTTGAAAGCACACCTAGTGATGCCGTTTGGTCTAATATTGAAGCGGAATTAAATAAAAAGAAAAAAAAGCGCATTATCCCTATTTGGTGTCGCTATGCGGGTGTTGCCGCATTATTGCTAATTGCACTAACTGTTGTCAATTCTTTTTTCAATACTTCTAAAGTTAGCACAGATAATTCAACAAATCAGGTTGTAGGCAGCAAAACACCAAAAGTTCTTTCTAATAAAAAGAAAGGCACTTCACTTGAAAAAACAAAAGAAATAATAGATAATAAAAACCTCAACCTTAAAGGTGACGATAAAAGCACAATTGCTAATATTAATTTGAAAGAAACTAAAAAACAAAAAAGATCTTCTAAAACTAAATTAAATATTTCACAAAAAGCAGTAAATAAAACAACAGTTACAAACACTAATACAGAAAAACAAAAAACAAATTCTGCAACAAACCATCAGTCTAAAGTTTTAGCCAATAGCAATTCTGAAAAGGACACACAAATAGTTAACACAAACGACAGCAAACCTTCTAACGATAAAAAAACAGATAACACTATAGCAAATACTCTAATTGACAATACTAAATTTAATACAGTTGAAAAAAACTCAAATAATGCTATAGCTGGTCAAAAAAATAATGATTCGGAAAAAGAAAACACTGAAACTATTATTGAAAACACCTTAGAAAAAGACACTAAAGCTATTGAAGACGCCATAGCAGAAAATAACACTCTAGAAGAAAAAGAAAATTTAAACAGATGGAGTATCGTCCCAAATGTAGCACCAGTATATTTTAATTCTTTAGGAGAAGGTTCTTCAATCGCTAGCGATTTAAGCTCTAATAGTAAAACCGGAGAACTCAATATGAGTTACGGAATAAATGCGAGTTACGCCATTAATAAAAAACTAATAGTACGTTCTGGTATTAATAGAGTTAACTTAGGCCACAACACAAATGACGTAGCTCTAATTAAATCAATAGGCCGTAAAGCTTTTAGCACTTCCGAATCTAATACAACTAATAATGATGCTATTTTATCTAAAGCTGATGCACCATCTAGCAATGATATAAGTGTTTCACTTATTAGCACACAAAGCTTATCAAAAAACACTGTATCTCCTCAATTTTTATCAGAATCTAGCGGTTCTGTAAATCAAGCTTTAGAATATATTGAAATTCCTTTAGAATTTCAATATATAATAGTAGACAGAAAACTTGGTTTTAATGTTATTGGCGGTTTTAGTTCATTCTTTTTAAATAATAATAAATTGCTTTTTTCAGAATCAAACAGTAGTACAACATCAACAATAGACCTTCCAAATAACGCTAACAAAGTTAGTTATAGCGTCAACTTTGGATTAGGGTTAAATTATAAAGTAACAAAGAAAATTAATTTGAATTTTGAACCTATGTTCAAGTACCAAATAAACACATTCAATAACACATCTGGTTATTTTAAACCATATTTCATTGGTATTTACACCGGCGTTGGTATTAAATTTTAGATTTTTGGTTAGATCTGGATATTGCTTTTCTTTAAGCTCGAAAAGCAATATCGAAAAAAACTGCCCTCCCCAGGGCAGTTTTTATTTATTAAATCTTAGTACATGACAAAGAAGTAGTCTATTGATTTGCAACACGTTAGGTATTAATTTTTCAGATTAAAACATTGATTTTCTTCATTTGAGATATAAATAATTCTCACTTATATCTCAAATGAAGAAAATCAATGTTATCACTAAAAATAGTGAGTTAACTCACGTTTCCTTAACACTCATTTACAAGGAAAAATAAATTTAGTGCGATTAAAACTGATTTCACATTTTGTAATCGCCCTATGCAAAGTACAAACAGTTACTTTTGAAAAGCTAGCTAATGCTTTTGATGCCGAATCTAGCTGTGAATCCTCTTTAAGACGCATACAGCGCTTTATTGCTAATTACAGTTTAGATGCAGACCTTATTGCTCATCTTGTTTTCAATCTACTTCCCAAGCAAGGTAAACTCATACTGAGTATTGATAGAATCA
>CALKXS010000024.1 GCA_938003745.1 uncultured Algibacter sp. | reverse complement strand
ACACATTTACAAGATATCGAAAGAATAGAAAAATTGATCATTACTGATAATGATTGCTTTTGTTTGGTGCTATAAAATTGGAATATACTTGCATTAAATCAATCCTATTACAATCAAAAAACATGGCAGAAAAGCCAAAAGCATCTTTAAATATGAACTTTCTTTTGCAGCTAATGTTTTGCTAAAATCTGAAAATCAAAATGATACTAATATATTTCAGTTTTTGTCATGTACTTAGTTATTAAAGTATTTAAGTTGGCTTAAAATAACATCTCTAGATTCTGCATTTAAACTTTTAGTGTCCTCTATAGTTAGCCCTTCAGTAGTCATAAACTTGTGTATCTTAGCACGCATACGTCCTGGGTTTCCGCTAAAAAAAGTATAAGAAAAGCGCTTTTTATTATCGCCAAAAGTTAACGGTACAATAGGTATTTGATGATTTATGGCCAACCTAAAAGCACCATCTTTAAATTTATCTAACTCAATATGTTCTTCGGGTACACCTCCTTCAGGAAAAATACAAATGCTTAAACCAGACTTCAATCGTTTTTGAGCTCTTAAAAACACAGCCTGCCTACTTTTAGGTGAACTTCTATCTACCAAAATACAAGTACGTTTATAAAAGAATCCAAACAATGGAATTTTAGCCAATTCAGCTTTCCCTACAAATACAAACGGGTTTTTAACTGCCACTAACATCAACATAATATCTGCCATAGAGGTATGGTTTGCTATGAACATATAACTCTTTCCTTTTTCGGGGACCTCATCACGTTCAAAACGATACCCAAAGCCCATAAAAATTAAAATAAACTTAGACCACAATCTTGCCATTTTAAAAAAGTAAGGGTACCAAGATTCCTTTAAAATCGAAATAAAAAGAAATGGAAACATAATTATAACAGGCAATGCCATAACAATGTAAAACCATATGCGATATAATAACCAGAAAATGTATTTAAATACAATCATATGGTCAAAAATACACAATTGTATTGAGGTATTTTATTAAAACAATTACCTTTGCTCCTTTCGTTTAATTAAAACATTTTTCGCTTTCGCGGAAAGAACCTATGGCAAGAATACTTACAGGCATACAAAGTACAGGAACACCACATTTAGGAAACATTTTAGGAGCTATACTTCCAGCAATAAAAATGGCTGAAGATTCTCAAAACGATTCTTATTTATTTATAGCAAATTTACACACCTTAACGCAAATTAAAGATGCAGCAACTTTACGAGAAAACACGTACTCTACAGCTGCAACATGGTTAGCGTTTGGTTTAGACATAGAAAAAACAGTGTTTTACAGGCAAAGTGATATTCCTCAAGTAACCGAGTTATCTTGGTATTTAAGTTGTTACTTTCCGTATCAACGTTTAACATTAGCTCATAGTTTTAAAGACAAAGCAGGCAGGTTAGAAGATGTTAACTCAGGTTTATTCTCATACCCAATGCTTATGGCAGCAGATATTTTATTATACGATGCAGAAATTATTCCTGTAGGTAAAGACCAATTACAACACATTGAAATGACACGAGATGTTGCTTCTCGCTTTCATGCTAAAGTTGGAGATACCTTTGTGATTCCTGAAGAAAAAATTCAAGAAAACACAATGCTTATCCCTGGTACTGATGGTAACAAAATGAGTAAGAGTAGAAATAATACCATCAATATTTTTTTAGCAGACAAAAAGCTACGCAAACAAATTATGGGGATTCAAACGGATAGCACACCTCTTGAAGATCCTAAAGATTGGAGCACATGTAATTGTTTTGCTATTTATAAATTGTTAGCTAATGTTAACCAAATTGAAACTATGAAAGCCAATTACAAAAATGGTAATTACGGTTACGGACATGCAAAACAAGCCTTATTTGAACTAATAATTGAAAAATTTGCAACAGAACGCGAACGTTACAATTATTACATGAATAACCTTAACGAAATAGACAAAGCCCTTAACCTTGGAGCCCAAAAAGCCAAATTGGTTGCTAATACTGTTTTGAAAAGAGTTAGGGAGAAGGTTGGGTATTAGTTCTTATTCCTGTTTTCGCAGGAATTAAATGACCTCAAACAGCTTCCCCGGTAACGGACGTATCACACCTTTCAATTCCATAGTCAATAAAATACTCGCAACTTTAAAAATAGGTAAATCACAATTAATGGCAATTAAGTCTAAAACTTGCTTGTTATTTGTTTTTAGGTAATTGTAAATTACTTTTTCATTATCATCAAGTTCAACAAACAATTGTTTCTGTACAACAGGTTTTATATCTGTTTCTAATTCCCAATTAAGAATATAAGGAACATCTAAAGGATTTGTAAGCATATGCGCTTTTTGGTGTTTTATCAAATTGTTACAACCTATACTTTGCAAATCTGTCGTACGCCCAGGTACTGCAAATACATCTCTATTATAAGACTCTGCAATATCTGCAGTAACTAAGCTACCTCCTTTTTCGGCAGATTCTATAACAATAGTTGCTTCGCTAACGCCAGCAATAATTCTATTTCGTCTTAAGAAATTCTTTCTATCAAATTGTGTACTGCTCCAAAATTCCGTAAAGAAACCACCATTTCTATCAACATCAGCTACATACTTTTTATGCACTTTCGGGTAAATCTGATTAAAACCATGAGCTAAACAACCTACTGTTTGTAACTTATGTTTTATTGCTGTTTTATGAGCTGTAATATCCGTTCCATAAGCAAAACCAGAAATAATAACCGGATTAAAAGGAGCCAAAGTTTCTACTAAAGATTCACAAAATGCAATACCTTGAGTTGTTATTTTTCTTGCCCCTACAATGCTAATAATGCGTTGTTGCTTCAAATTAATTGAGCCAGATTCAAATAAAACCATAGGACCATCAATGCAATGCTTCAACTTTTCAGGATATTCTTCATCTTTAAAATAAGAATATCTAATATTATTTTGCTTAATAAACTCTAACTCATCTTTAGCTGCCTTTAAATGATGTTCTCCAAATAATTCACTTAAAATAACTGTACCTATTCCATCAATTTTTAAAAGATTTTGCTTCTTTTCATTAAAAACAGCTTCTGCACTTCCGCAATGCGAAATGAGTTTTTTTGCTATAACATCTCCTATATTTGGCACATGTTGTAAGGCTAATGTATAAAGCAAATCATTTTCTGTCATTCTATTTGTTTGATATTTAAGCTACAATAAAAGAATTTTTACAATGTTAATAAATAGTTACACGTAAATTTTATCTGAAAGCATAATTTTTTAACTTTGTTTTTATGCAATTAGAAACCTACATCAGCGACTTACTATATAGATATGAATGTGTTACAGTTCCAGAATTTGGTGCTTTTTTAACACAAACAACTTCAGCAACTATAAATGAAGCTACTAATGCATTTTATCCACCAAAAAAAATGGTGTCGTTTAATGAGCAAATTCAGAAGAATGATGGTTTGTTAGCCCATTATATTGCCGATGTAGAAAAAATACCTTTTGAAGCAGCTTCAAAAAAAATTGAAAAACGTGTTAAAAGTTTAAAATCTTATTTAAGACAGGGAGAAACTATTTCTTTCAACAATATTGGTGAAATTAGATTTAATGGAGAAGGAAAAATGTTATTTGAACCTTCATATCATTTAAATTATTTAACTGATGCCTTTGGGTTATCTGAATTTATATCATCTGAAGTAACTCGTGAAGTTTACAAAGAAGAAGTTGAAAATATTGAAAAAGTAATTCCGCTTACCATAACTCCAGAAAAACGTAAATCTAGACCTTACTTAAAATATGCTGCTGTTGCTTTATTAGCATTAACCCTTGGTGGCTTTACAGCTTCAAATTATTATGTAGATCAAATTGAAACACATAATCAACTAGCACAAAATGAAGCTACTCAACAACTTGAAACTAAAATTCAAGAAGCTACTTTTGTTATAAGTAATCCATTGCCAGCAGTAACCTTTAATGTTACTAAGCAAACTGGTAATTACCACATTGTTGCAGGCGCTTTTAGAGCGGAAGAAAACTGTGATAAAAAAATTGAGCAATTAAAAGCTGAAGGTTTTAGCGCTAGAAAAATTGGTGTTAACAAATACGGTTTACATCAAGTAGTATATACTAGTCATGAAGATAGATTTGAAGCTCTTAAATCTTTACGTAACATCAAAAAGTCTCACAATAAGGATGCTTGGATGTTGGTAAAAAATTTAAACAATTAAACTTTAATTCCCGTTTTTTTTACATTTTAAATCCTAAAATCGTTATATCTTTGCTTTTGCAATAAAAAAACAATGAAATTAAAAAGTCCTGAGCAATCTCGAACGATTCTTACAGATTTAGTTTTACCTGGTGAAACTAACCCTTTAAACAATTTATTTGGTGGTGAATTATTAGCGCGAATGGATCGTGCTGCTAGTATTTCGGCAAGACGTCATTCTCGTCGCATTGTTGTAACGGCTTCAGTAAACCATGTTGCCTTTAATCGTGCTGTTCCCCTAGGAAGTGTTGTTACTGTAGAAGCTAAGGTTTCTCGTGCCTTTAAAACATCTATGGAGGTTTTTATTGATGTTTGGATTGAAGATCGTGAATCTGGATCTAAAACTAAAGCTAATGAAGGCATATACACCTTTGTAGCTGTAGACGAGACCGGAAGACCAATTGCTGTACCTGAAGTATTACCAGAAACAGACCTTGAAAAAGAACGTTTTGACGCTGCCCTAAGACGTAAACAATTAAGCTTGTTATTAGCTGGAAAAATAAAACCAGATGATGCTACAGAATTAAAAGCTTTGTTTGAATAATTAAACCTTTCAAGACTACTAAGGTCTTATAGTAAACCCAAAATCATATTACTATGAGAACTTTAATTATATTATTTTTAGTTTTTGCATGATTTGTTTACCATCATGTGCCACTCGAGTAGTTGCAAGACCAAATCATGTAACCGTTGTAAAAACTCCGCCAAAACATTACAAAACAGTAAAAGTTAGAGGGCAACGTTATTATAAATGGAATGGAAATCATTACAGAAAAGCAAATTGCGGCTATGTTGTTGTTCATTTATAAATGAATGATTTTTATACGTAAAGCAGAAACAAGTAAGGTATAACTCCATATATTAAAATAAAATGTAAAATTTCTATCTATGTGGGAATCTTACATTTTATAAATCCAAGATGCTGGATTTTGCGTTTGTAAATCTTTAAATACAGTAAAACTAAGCACAGTGTCTCCGTTTGTCGAATTTGTAAACACCTCACCTATAGCTTGCTTTGTTTTTACTTTATCACCTTCTTTTACAAAAACTTTAGATAGGTTTTTATAAGCTGTAATATAGTTACCATGGCGTATCATTACTATAATATTAGCGTTTTTAATTCTAACTATTTTGCTTACTTCTCCATTAAAAACAGCACGAGCCTTTGCTCCCTTTTCTGTGGCAATACGTACGCCGTTACTATTAATAACAATAGTTCTATCTATTGGAGATGGCTGTTTACCATAACGCACTTTAACTAAGCCCTTCTCAACAGGCCATGGCAATTTTCCTTTATTGGAAACAAAATTTGAAGCCAACACTTTCTCTTCTGCAGTTAATGAAAAACCAGAGACAGAAGTTGTTTTAGTAGTTACTCCAGATCTCTTTCTAGAAGCCACAATAGCTGCTTTAATTATATTTTCTATGTCTTTATCAATCTTAGCAGCTTCACGCTGTTTCTTTTTAATTTGTGAAGCATATTTACTTAAATTCTTTTGAATAGATTTCATTAAAGATTGATGCTGAACACGTTCTTTTTCTAATGATCTTTGTACCACTCTATTTTCCGAAATTAACTTTTTCTTACTTTCTTTTTGTTTTAAAAGGTTGCTGTTTATAGTTTGTAATTCTTCCGTTTTAGCCTTTATAGTCTCACCTTGTTCCTTTTGATGGTCTGAGTACTGCTTTAAGTACTGTAAACGCTTGTAAGCCTGCTTAAAATCATCAGAAGACAATAAAAACATAATACGACTCTGTTCATTTTTACTTTTATATGATTTTACAATCATAGCCGCATAATCTTCCTTGAGCTGTTTAAGCTCACTTCTCAAATCTGTAATTTGTTTTTGGTTAGAATTAATCTCTCGCGTTAATAGGTTTGCTTGTTGATTAGTAACTTTTATCAAGTTATTAAGCACACTAATTTTATAGTTGAAATCTTCAATTAATGAAAGCTCAGATTTCTCTTTGGATTTATTCTCAGAACGCAATTCATTAATTTTCTGAATTTCTCGTCGGAGTTCTTGCCGTCTTGTTTCTAAAGCTTTTTGTTTATTGCTTTGCGCATATGTAGCACTACTAAATATTAAAAATATAAATAGTATAGATAACTTAAATATGTTATTATTATTTTTCACTAAAGTTTTATCTCTTCAAACCCAGGTGGGATATTAAACGGAAATCTTAAATCGTCATTTAAAGACACCGATTTAAATTCTAAATTGATGGTCGTTTGATCATTTGCCTCAACCGCCATAACTTTTATAAGTTCAGGTATTTTTTGACCACTTACCTCTTGATATATCTTATAATCTATTTGTAAATGCCTTGATTCCTTTGCTTGAGATAATTGTTGAGAACTAATTTTATAATGAGACGGATTTAAAAGATAAAATATCTCAAAAAGTTCACGTTGCTTTTTCGGTGCTAAAACATAATCACCTTCATGAACAGAAGCTTTGTATGTTTCATCTTTCAAACTAAATAAAGCTTCGCCAAGGAGTAAATTTTGTACTTTCTTAAAATCTAAATCGGTCCCTAAAAGTTTACTTAAGTACCCATAATCACCTTCAAAATATGTTTTATCTAATTTATTATAAAATGCTACTTTGTCTGGCGTTATTTTTGCCCGTATTATTGCAAAAGTCGCGCTAATCCATATTGCTTCGTCTTTTTTCATTCTAAAAGAGACCGTATGGGTTTGTTCTTTTTCCCCTTCAGAATATGTGATTTTCAATCTTGATTGAATCGTCTTAAAATTAGCCTCTTGTTTTGTATTTTCTTTAATAAGTTGTTTTGCAGACAATCCTAAATTTGCATCTCCAGTTCCAACAGTTTTAGTTGATTTACAACTTGAAAATGCAGCAATGGTAAAAACCAAAACAAATCGGAAAACATAATTTATATTAAAATGCATGTGGGTATTATTTATATTAATTTGAGGTTTTCAATTGCTCTACCTTATCACTAAACGCTTTTGCTTTGGCTGTATTGTTTAATGCTGTAAAGGCTATATTTAATTGTTTATAAAAATCAATTTCCATTTTAGGGTCATCAAGAATCCAATCTAAACCAGACTCTAAAATTTCAACAGCATCTTTAGCATTTTTTAATTGATTTAATGCCACACCGTTTACTAAATAACACAAAGGTTGAGATGGATATTTTTCTAACGCTTTATTACTCTTTTCTTTAGCAATTTTATACTGTTTTAAATCTATATGAAGTAGTAATATATGTTTTAGAATAGTGAAGTTTTCATTTTCAAGTTTTGAAGCTTCTTCAAAGTATTTTAAGGATTTTTCTTTATCTCCCTTTTTATAATAATATTGACCAAGTTCTAATAAGGTCTTACCATCATTTTTATCACTAACTAAGGTTGTAGCCTCTACTAAATCTTCTTCATATTGAGGATTTTTTCCAACAAATTCAACAAAATCTGCCAATACTTTACGTTTAGCTTCTGGTTTTACTTGACTGCTCTTTACAACAACCTTCATAGACTCTATAGCTTTTTGGGCATTATTGTCATCTAAATAAAACTTGTATAACGCTAAATGTACTATTTGAGAATTAGGATTAATCCTCAACAACTCCTTCGCTGTTTCAAAAGCCTTTTCTTTTTGATTATTTTCACTGTATCTAAAAATAAGTGATAAGTAATTAGACTCTTTATTGGGGTTATTATTTAAGCGGTCTTCTAAGTTTTTTATTTGATCTTTTTTTCGGCCTGTAGCATCATAAATTCTATTACGTATGGCATCTCTAGAATATGAAATACCAAATTCTTCATCTAAGTCATCTAAAAGTTTTAAAGCCTCTTTATATTTTTTTGTTCTAAAGTAAAGTGTAGCTAAATCTTCTTTATAATCTGGATGATAAGACACCAACTGCTTAACCGTTTTAATAGCTTTATCATGGTCTTCTTGTTGCACATAAAAATCATAAAGTGCATCCAAATACCATTCATTATCTGGTTCTTTACTAATAGCTGCTTTTAAAGCATCTTCGGCAGCGCCAAAATTTTTAAGTTTATTATAATTTTTACCAAGTTCGAAGTATAAAACGGGAATAGATTTATCTAATTCAATACACTTTAAAAGTGCGTCTACAGAGCGTTCGTAGTTTTCTATTCCTTTTTGTTTTAAGGCTTCGTAAAACAACTCTTGAAACTCATCTTCAAAATCGCCTAAATCATCTGTTGCGACTTTGTTAGGATCTACTTGAGCATAATCTACCTGCGGAAAACAAAGTAATCCTATAGTAAAAATGAATATGTAGATTTTTTGTTTCATGGTTACATAATACTAAACAGGTTTAGCATGACAAATAGTGTTCCAAACTAAACCTGTTAAAGTTACTTATTTTAAATAGATTTATTCTAGTATAGAATAATCACCAATACTAATACTTGTAAATTTGCCATCATATTTAACATGATTACCTATCATAGCATTATCTAAACTTGCATTTTTAATTGTTGTATTGGTTTGAATTAGACTATTCTTAATAGTTGAATTTTCAATTACTGTTCCGTTTCCAACAGATACATATGGTCCTACTGTTGTATTTTTAAGCACAACATTTTCACCAATAAAACAAGGTTCAATAATATTTGAATTTTCTAATGTTGCAGAAGCAGATACTAATTGCTCCTCTCCATCTGCTTTTAGAAATCCTAACATACGTTGGTTAGTTTCAATAGTAATGGCTTTGTTTCCACAATCCATCCACTCATCAACAGATCCTGTTTTGAAAACTTTACCTTCTGCCATCATACGTTTAATACCATCGTTAATTTGATATTCACCGCCATTCATAATATTTTCATCAAGAATTTCTTGCAGCTTTCCTTTTAAAACAGCAACATCTTTAAAGTAATAAATACCAATTACTGCTTGATCACTAACAAATGATTCTGGTTTTTCAACAAGCTCTACAATTTCATCATTGTCATTTAATTTAACAACGCCGTAAGCTTCTGGGTTAGCCACTTTTTTAGTCCAAATAACACTATCTGCTGTAGCATCTAAATCAAACTCAGCTTTAATTAGTGTATCCGCGTAAGCAATAACCGCTGGACCAGAAAGCGAAGGTTCTGCACACATAATAGCATGACCTGTTCCTAATGGTTTATCTTGACGGTAAATAGATGCCTTTGCCCCTAATCCTTTTGCTAAATCTTCTAAACTTGACACCACATCATCTCCAAACCATGCTGGATCTCCTAAAACAAAAGCAATCTCGTCTATTGGCTGTTTTAAAACTTTAGCAATATCTTTTACTAAACGATGAACTATTGGTTGTCCTGCAACCGGAATTAATGGTTTTGGAACTGTTAAGCTGTGAGGACGTAAACGTGAACCACGTCCAGCCATTGGGACTATTATTTTCATTTGATAATTATATTTCTTTAATTAATAGTTACATTATATTTTTTGGCAATCTCATTAAATATATCAAGCATTCCTTTTTCTTTCATTTCTTTATAAAAAATAGAAATATTTTTTTCAGCATCTTGTATATAAGGCGACTTAATTTCTTTATATCCAATATAAGCTTGAAACATAGACTCAACAGCTCCTTTATAATTCCCTTTCACATGATACATTCTTGCCTATCCATAATGTCCTTCTGGATCTTTAGGATATATATCTGAAAATCGCTTATATGCTTTAATAGCCTTATCATAATCTTTTAAATATTCATAAACAACGGGAATATTCATCAATGGCATTCTACCAGATGGGTCTAAATTTAAAGATTCATTATAACTTTTAATAGCCTCTTTATAATCTCTTAACTGTCTTTGACACATTCCTAAATTATCCCAAGCAAAACCAAATTTCTTATCTTCTTTAAGTGCTTTTTTAAATTTAGGAGCCACTTTTTTATAATTTCTTTCTTTAAAAAATGTCACTCCCTCATCATAAAGCTTTAGCGCTTTTTTATTAGTAGAATAAGAATTGTCAAATTCCTTATTATCACTCGCTATTAAAATTTTTAACTTTTCGCAATTTCTAAGTAAGTACTCTTCTATTTCATCGTAATTCTTATCTACAATAATTGTTATGTCCTTATTGTCTTCATCGACAATTGAATCATTTTCTTTTGATAAAGTAGAAACATCTACAGATTTTCTTATCTGCCCTAATAAATCACCTTTTATTTGATTAGAAAGTATTGCTGTAGAAATACAAGATTTTATCTTTTCATTTGCCTCTGTCTTTTCAATATTTAAACTTATTTCTGAAATACAAGAACAAGATTCATCAGAAACTTTTTTAATATCCTCATCCTGTGCACTAACAAATAGTGCAGAAAAAAAAATTACTAATAGAGATAATTTTTTTTTCATATTCCTTTTATTTTACTCCTGTACTTCCAAAACCACCAGCACCTCTATTTGTACTAGACAACTCACTAACTTCTACCCATTCGGCACGTTCATGTTTTGCAATAACTAACTGCGCAACACGCTCTCCATTTTCAATAGTAAAATCTTCATTAGATAAATTGACTAGAATTACGCCAATTTCACCTCTGTAATCTGCATCTACAGTTCCAGGAGCATTGAGCACCGTAATTCCTTTTTTTGCTGCTAATCCACTTCTAGGACGTACTTGCGCTTCAAACCCAATAGGTAACTCAATAAATAAACCTGTTTTAACAATAGTGCGCTCTAATGGTTTTAAAATGATTGATTCTGAAATATTAGCTCGTAAATCCATTCCTGCCGAAGCTATAGTTTCATAATTTGGCAAGTCATGATTAGATTTGTTTATTATTTTGATTTGCATATTATCTTTTTAATATCAATTTAATTTGTTTTCTTTCAAACATAAATACTATGGCCAAAAATACAATTAACATAGAAATTCCAATAATATAATGCTCTCTAAATCTATAGAAGGACAACACAGATAATACTATTGATAATGTTAGATAGGTTACTATTTTTTTTAAATCATAAGGAATTGGGTAATATTTTCGTCCAAAAAAAAATGACAAAAACATCATAATTCCGTAAGCAAAAAGTGTAGCAATAGCAGAACCTTTATAACCAATAATTGGAATTAAAATGAAATTTAGAACCAATGTAATTATAGCACCCAAAATGGAAATGTAAGCTCCAAATTTTGTTCTATCTGTGATTTTATACCAAACAGAAAGGTTGTGGTAAATGCCTAAACAAAAATTAGCCATAAGAATTAAAGGAACTGTCCACATCGCTTCATAGTAAGCTTCACTTCTAATAATATATGGCTTTAATACATCTGCAAAAACAACAACTCCTAAAAGTATAACAGAACCAAAAGCTACAAAAAACTCTAAAATTTTCGCATAATTCTTTTGCGGATTTTTGGCTTTAGAATGGCTAAAAAAATAAGGTTCAATACCTAAACGAAATGCTGTTGCAAATAACGTCATAAACAAAGCTAGTTTATAACATGCAGAATACATTCCTATTTGATCATCTGCTATATCTATTGGTAGCAACTTTTTTAATAAAATTCTATCAAAAGTTTCATTTACAGAAAAAGCAACTCCTGCTATTAATACAGGAATAGCATATTTCATCATTTTTTTCCATAAAACGGCATCAAAGTTAAATTTGATTTTTGTATAAAACGGAAGCAATAACAACAATGTTATTCCACTAGCTATTAGGTTCGAAATTAGGATATAATTAATTTCAAAATTAGACTTATAAATACCTTCGAAAAAAGAATTGCCTTCAACTAAATTCTTTAAATAAAGCAATAGGAAAACATTTAAACTTAAATTAATGGCAACATTTAAAATTTTTATAATTGCATATTTCATAGGTTGTGCCGTGGCACGTAACCAAGCAAAAGGAATAATAACTAATGCATCTAACAAAAGAATACTAAAAACTAAGTTCAAATACTCTAAATCTATACTAATCATTTCTGAAACTTGATTCCGTAATAAAAACGCAAGTCCAAGTATAGCAAATGAACTAACAATCAAGGATAATGAAGAAGTACTGATGACTTTCTCCTGTCTTTCTTCTTTATTAAAAAACCTAAAGAATGCTGTCTCCATACCATAAGCCAACACAACATTGAATAAAACAAAATAAGCAAAAATGAAAGATACCGTTCCGTACTCTGCTACAGAAAGTACGTTTGGACTTGTATATAGCGGGACTAATATAAAGCTTAACATTCTTGGAAGCACAGTTGCTAATCCATAAATAAATGTTTGTTTGAATAATGTTTTGAATCCGCCCAATTATAGGTTGTTTATATGGCTAAAAATACGTTTTTAGCTAACATAAACCAAAGATAAGTTATTGTCTTATTGATTCTCCAGAAGATCGCTTTACTTGCCTTTTAAAAACCTTAGAAATTTTGAAATATTTTATTTTATTTCCTTCTATATAACTAACAACACATTCGTTATTTTCTAGCTCGAACGGAAATGGCTTAGACTTTTTTGGAACAGCATTTCCATATTCTTCTTTAACGTCACTACTCATCATATACTCGACCCTTTCATTCGTTTTTGTTTTAAAACGACCTACGTAATTAGAATCATTTGTATGCATAAGCTTAGCACGCATCCTTCTAAAATAGATACTGTCTAATAGAATTTTTTCTTTATTTGTATTACTTGATATGTATAAGTTAATTCCTGAACCTGTGCCTCTTGCGGGGTTAGACCACTCTTTATAATAAACATCTTTTAATACTAAAGGTGATTTATTTTGAATTTTTTGAGCGCTACCACATTGGGAAAAACTCATAGTCAAAATACTCATTAGACATAATATTGAAAACTTCTTAAGTACATTCATAATATTAAATAGGTGATATAAATATACTATTTACAAAATAGATGCCATAAAAAAAGCCCCACTTTTAGTGGGGCTTTTTTTTATTATGAGATTCCTGCCTTCGCAGGAATTAATTAATTATTTAATTATTTAAAGCTTCTGCTCCACCAACAATCTCTAAGATTTCGTTAGTAATAGCTGCTTGACGTGCTTTATTGTAAGTTAACTTAAGTTGATCTCTTAACTCCGTTGCATTATCAGTTGCTTTATGCATTGCTGTCATACGTGCACCGTGCTCACTGGCAAAAGAATCTCTAATGCCTTTATACAATTGCGTTTTTAAAGACTTAGGAATTAACTCCTCAACGATTTCAGTTTTTGATGGTTCAAAAATATAATCAGTATTGTTATTTGCTTCCCCTTCAACAGGTACAATTGGTAAAAATTGTTCTGTCATTATTATTTGAGTAGCAGCATTTTTAAACTTGTTGTAAACAATTTCGATTTTATCAAACTCACCTTCAACAAACTTAGCCATTAACATTTCAGCAATTACAGCAACATTATCAAATGTCAAATCATCATAAATGGTACTTTCATTAGCTACAACAATATCTTGTTTAGCAAAAGCATCATTAGATTTTTTTCCTACTGCAACAACAGAAACTTTTTTATCTGCATACACATTACTTATTAAGTTTTGTGTTTGCTTAATAATGTTAGAATTAAAAGCACCACATAAACCTCTATTAGAAGTAATTGCTACAATTAATACATTATTAACTTCACGTTGTGTAGCATATTTACTTCCTGAATCTGCATCTAAAGTAGCACTTAAACTTTGTAAAAGCTCAGTTAACTTATCTGCATAAGGACGCATTGCTGTAATAGCATCTTGTGCTTTCTTTAACTTTGCAGCCGATACCATTTTCATGGCACTAGTAATCTGCATCGTTGAAGATACTGATGATATTCTGTTACGTATTTCTTTAAGATTCGCCATACTTTGAAATATGAAATAAAATCCCCTTTTTCAAGGGGATATTAATTTATGCTAAATATTTATCTGATAAATCTTTTGCTACAGAAGATAATGTATCTGTAACTTCATCAGTTAATTTTCCTGATTTTAAAGTGCTTAATACATTTGCATGTTTAGCTCTTAAAAACTCGATAAAATCTGTTTCGAATTCTTTTACTTTATTAACAGGAACATTTTTTAATAAGTTTTTAGATCCTGCATAAATAATTGCAACTTGATCTTCAACAGTGAACGGATCATTTTGACCTTGTTTTAAGATCTCAACATTACGTTTACCTTTTTCAATTACATTTAAAGTAACAGCATCTAAATCTGAACCAAACTTAGCGAAAGCTTCTAACTCACGGTATTGCGCTTGATCTAATTTTAATGTACCTGATACTTTTTTCATTGATTTAATCTGAGCGTTACCACCAACACGAGATACAGAAATACCTACGTTAATTGCTGGACGTACACCAGAGTTAAATAAATCTCCATCTAAGAAAATTTGCCCATCTGTAATAGATATTACGTTTGTTGGGATATATGCAGAAACGTCTCCTGCTTGTGTTTCAATAATTGGTAATGCTGTTAAAGAACCACCACCTTTTACGATTGGTTTTAATGAATCTGGTAAATCATTCATTTCTTTAGCAATGGCATCATTATTAATGATTTTTGCAGAACGCTCTAATAATCTTGAGTGTAAATAAAATACATCTCCAGGATACGCCTCACGTCCCGGTGGGCGTCTTAATAATAAAGATACCTCACGGTAAGCAACCGCTTGTTTTGATAAATCATCAAAAACAATCAAAGCAGGTCTACCAGTATCTCTAAAATATTCTCCAATAGATGCTCCTGTCATAGGTGCATAAACTTGCATTGCAGCTGGATCTGACGCATTCGCAGCTACTATTGTAGTATAAGCTAAAGCTCCTTTTTCTTCTAAAGTCTTAGCAATTAAAGCTACTGTTGAAGCTTTTTGACCTACAGCAACATATATACAAAATACAGGCTCACCTGCATCGTAAAATTCTTTTTGATTTAAGATAGCATCAATACAAACTGCTGTTTTACCAGTTTGACGGTCACCAATAACCAACTCACGTTGACCTCTACCAACTGGAATCATAGCATCAATTGCTTTAATACCTGTTTGCAATGGCTCTGTTACTGGCTCTCTATAAATAACACCAGGAGCTTTACGCTCTAAAGGCATTTCATAAGTTTTACCAGAGATAGGTCCTTTTCCATCAATAGGATTTCCTAGAGTATCTACAACACGTCCTACAATACCTTCACCTACATTAATAGATGCGATACGAGATGTACGTTTTACTGTAGACCCTTCTTTAACTCCTACTGAACCACCAAGTAATACAATACCAACATTGTCTTCCTCTAGGTTAAGTACAATACCTTCTAAACCACCTTCGAATTCTACTAACTCACCATATTGAGCGTTAGCTAATCCGTAAGCACGTACAATACCATCACCTACAGTTAATACAGTTCCTACTTCGTCTAATGAAGCACTAGCTTCAAAACCCGAAAGTTGTTGTTTTAAGATTGCTGATACTTCAGCTGGTTTTACTTCTGCCATCTTATTATTTATTTAGATCTAAAGATCTTAGTTTAATGTAAATTCTCTTTTTAATTTATTAAGCTTATTAGATATACTTGCATCATACTGCTTATCTCCTATACGTAAGATGAAACCACCTAAAATGTTTTCGTCTACAATATTTTCAAGCTCTACTGCTTTATTTGTAAGTTCTTTAATTTTAGCAAGAACTTTTACTTCTAAATCTCCAGTTAAAGGAAAAGCTGTTGTTACAGTTGCTTTTTCTTTACCATTATACGCATCAAACAATTCGCTATACTTGATAGCAACATCATTTAAAATATGAATTCTTTTATTTGAAATTAACACGTCAAATAATCCTGTTGTGACCTCGTCTAATTTTGGAAAAACAGCTAATAAAGCAGATTTTTTTGTTTCAGACTTTATAACAGAATTATTAAGCATATCATTTAACTCAACACTTTCTTTAATAGTGTTAGCTATTAACTTTAAATCGTCATTTATAACATCTGCGTTTTTTTTGTCTAGAGACAAAGTTAAAACGGCTTTTGCGTAACGTATTGCTGCTCTTGTTCCTGCCATTATACTTTTAGTTTAATGTTGCTTCACCTAACATAGACTCAACTAGCTTAACTTGCTTGTCTTTATTAGATAATTCGTCACGTACTACTTTCTCTGCTATTTCTATTGAAAGGTTTGCTACTTGAGATTTTAAATCTGCTATCGCAGCTTTCTTTTCAGACTCTATAGTAGCTTGAGCTTGCTCAACTAATTTTGAAGCTGTTTCATTCGCTTCATTTTTAGCATCTTCAATCATTTTATTTTTCATGTCACGTGCTTCTTTAAGCATTTCTTCACGCTCTGCCCTAGCCTCTTTTAATAACTTTTGGTTATCTGCTTGAAGATTTTCTAGCTCTAATTTTGCTTTTTCAGCAGAATCTAAAGCACCTTGAATACCTTCTTCTCTTTCGTTTAAAGAATTAAGAATAGGTTTCCAAGCAAACTTTACCATTAAAAAGATTAAGATTAGTAATATCACGGCTTGCATGATAAATAATCCCGGTGAAAAGTCGTTTAATAACATTTCCATAATACTCTATATATTAAGTTTTATTGTTTTGTTTAATTTTTTAAAAACAGTTTCTGCAACCAACCGTTGCAGAGAACTGTTTCATTTGTTTTTGAGAAATTCTTATTTCCCTAAGATTAACGCACCAAATGCTAAACCTTCTAATAAGGCTCCGATGATGATCATCGCAGTTTGGATTTTTCCAGCTGCTTCTGGTTGACGAGCAATACCTTCCATTGCTTTTCCTCCAATTTGACCTAATCCGATTCCTCCTCCGATTACGATTAATCCTGCTCCAATTAAATTGTACATAATAATTGTTTTTATAAATATTAATTAAACAAATTCTTATTAATGATGGTCGTGTTCTTCAACTGCCATTCCTATAAATAACGATGATAACATCGTAAAAATAAACGCTTGTAAAAAGGCTACTAAAATTTCAATAACCGATATAAACAATGCCAACACTAAAGACATTCCTGTTGATGCTACTGGACCAAAAGATTCTTTTAAAACAATCATTAATGCTATTAAACTCATTACAACAAAGTGTCCTGCAGTCATATTAGCAAACAAACGAATAAGCAAAGAAAACGGTTTAGTAAGCATTCCTAAAATCTCTATAGGCATTAGTATAATTTTCATTGGAACTGGCACACCAGGCATCCAGAAAATATGTTTCCAATAATCTTTATTCCCACTAAATTGAACAATAAAAAACGTAAACAAAGCTAAACAAACAGTTACCGCTATTTGCCCTGTAACATTAAAACCAAGAGGTGTTAAGCCTAATAAATTTAATATCCATATAAAGAAAAATACAGTTAACAAAAAGCCCATAAATTTCTTATAATGCTTCTCACCTATATTTGGTCTTGCTATTTCATCTCTTACATATAGAACTAATGGTTCTAAAACTCTTGCGAAACCTGTTGGAATAGGCCCTTTTTTGTAACCTCTAGCTAAAGCGGTAAACCCAAGAAACATTAACAACCCCGCTAACAACATACCAAACACACTTTTAGTAATAGAAAAATCTAATACTTTATGCGCATTAGTGGCATGGTGATTATCATCAAAACTAACTGATGCTACACCATTATCTAACTCATATATTTTACTGTGAATTTTTGTTAATTTAACATCACCTGCATCAACGACAACATGCCCTGAATCATCATGATGAAATGCTGAAGACATAAATGTTTTAAGCCCTTTACTTGTCCAAACAATAACAGGAAGCGGAAATCCATAATGTTTACCAGAAGCATTGTCTGAAAACAAATGGAAATCGTGAGAATCTTTTAAGTGATGTTTAATATATTCTTTTATTTCTTTTGGAGAATCCACTAAATCTCCTTCAGGGTGTTGATTAACATCTCCTGCAGCGAAACTTTTAAAAGAAATTAAAACTAGCACCAATACTGCTACAAACTTGATAGATTTTTTTGCTACCATCATACTTTTTCTAACTAATGAAATTTATGCTCTGTAAAATTTGTGCAAATGTACATAATAAATCAAAATTTCAAACTCTTTTTAGCTTAGTTTTTTTTTGACAGAAAAATAGTTAAACCAATAAAGACTTAGAAGATATAACTATTTGTTATTTAACCGCTTTCCTACAGCCAAAGCTTCGGCTATTAAAAATAAAAATAAAGGAACAACCAAACTTATTCGTTCTGCTTGAGAAAGTGCATCTTTAACGAAGACTTCTGTCTGAAAAAGCAATATAAAGGCTCCTATTTTAAGAAACACCATCATTAAATAAGCGTATCCCACCTGATTAGGCAGCTTACTAGACACTACTTCTACAACACTATACACAAAAAAAGCGCCTATAGTATGAAATAAATAAACACCCAACAAAGAAAAAGACAAGTTTTTGGTTAGTACGTTTACATGAATACTATAACTTATCGTAAAAGCTAACAGCATTAATAGTGTTACTACAATAATACGTTTAATCATTAAGGTTTGTTGTTAGTTACTTTAATTACCTGTTTAATTACAGAATAAGTGGAAATAAATATCGTCAAAAGAGTTACAATTTTATAATACAATTGATTTGTATTTACAAACTTAAAATCTAACCAAGCCCCTAATTTACTACCCAAATAAATAGTTAACCCCATTTGGAGTGCAATAGATGTAAATCTAACATAGGGATTAAACCGCCTTTTTGGATAACGTTTTTTGTTTTGCCCCATTATTTGCTACTTTACTAACACCACCTTTCATCTTGCAAGTTACATTAAACACAGCTCCAGGCTCTACAGATAATTTTCCAGCAACAACTTCACCTTCAATAATTGCAGTAGATTTCAAAGTTAAAGTACCAGACAGTGTTAATTTACCAGTAAATTTACCTTCAAAATGTGCATCTGTGCCTTGCAGAGATCCTTGAATAACTCCTGATTTTCCAACAACCACTTTTCCCGAAGTTTTTATATCACCTTCTAAAATTCCTTCTATTCTAATATCACCTTCACTACTAAAATCACCAACCATTTTTGTGCCTTGCGCAATTTTATTTTGACTTGATGTGCTATCAACCATTTGTTTACTTTTTTTATTTTCAGAGAACATATTTGCTATTAATTAATTTCTTTATTTAAGTATCCTTCTAAATTCTTATGAATTTGAATGATTTGATAATTTGCAGATGATACTACAAAATAAGGTTCTTTTATTTTCCCTAAATCTTCTTTAATGAATAATTGATCAAATGCTTTTGCATTACTATAATTTTTCAAACCATGCACCAAAACAAAGGTTTGGTTTTCGTTATAAACATCTGTGGAAGACTTTAATTTATAATATATAATGTTTTTCAATACAGAATCTAATTTATCCTTAAAAGCAGTCATTTTTTCTGATTCTGAATTTCTAAATTGAAATACTACTTTAAAAGTATTTACAATACTATCGTTCACAAATTGTTTAGTCGCTATTTTTGGCAATACCTTGCTTTCTATATTCTGCGCTTGTTTTCCTTCTTTAGTATTAGCATAAGTAACCGCCAGATGATTTATAAGCTTCTTATAAGCTTCAAAGCCTTTTAAACGCCCAGAAGCCGTTGCTTTTAACAATTCAAACTTAGGAACAATAGTTTCTCCATCAAATGTATTAATATACTCATCACACTTTTCTATAACCTGAGCATATTCTTGCGCCTCATGCAAAGAGTAAGTTATCTCATATAGACTTTCTGGACTATTTTCATCTTTTAAACCGGCCAACTCAGGATTTGTCAATATTGTTGCATAACGAGATTCAGGATATCCCTTTATAATATCATCTTTAGCAATTGCAGCTTCATCATTTTCTCCTAATAATTCATAAATTTTATACAAGTTATATTTTGAAGGTAATATTAATCGCTCTTCTGGGTTGCTTTTAAGTAAAATTTGAAGTTTATCTTTTGCTAATTCGTATTCTTTAAACTTCTCTTTATATATTAATCCTAATTGATAATAAGCATAGTTTCTATCTTTAGATAAACTATCTATTTCTTTTTCTGCTGAAGGAATTTTTGCTATATAAAATTGAGGATCAAACATTTCATCTTCTGAAGCATTAGAAACTATAGCATTATTTAAAGGATTATTTGATCCTCCTGAAGTTTTAGAAGACCATCTCCAATCATCTTCTAAAGTTCTGTCTCCCCAAATTTTAATAAACTCATTTTTACCGTAAGATACTGTTGTTTGATTATAAAAATAAAATGCAGATGTTGCTTGACCTGACAAACCTGCTCTTCCTATTCCTGTAGAGCCGGTTCCTAAATTATTATTTACTGTTGCTAATCCATTGTTACGTTCGGCAGCTTTTTGTTTTTTCTCTTCCTCTTCAGTCTTTATTTTCAATTTTTCAATAAACGTTTCAAAATAGGCAACACGACCTGCTTCTGGCAAATTAACAAGACGCAAAATACTGTCGTTTACTTTAGCTATATCTTCATAATAAATAACATCTTCTAAATTATCACGCTTCTTTTTTATAACTCTAAAAGGTTTTGAATTAAGCTTCAATTTACCCATAGTACTATCATAGTAAGCTCCTGCTTCTCTATAAATTGATGCATCAAAATTCATATTACCTAGAATTTCATAATTCCTTGCCATTAGAATGTTGTCTTTTGAGTTGGTACGCAATGATTTGTTATAATAGGCTACTGCGGAAGAATCTGACTTATTAGTTAAATAATACACTCCTATTTGGTGATATATTTTATCTAAAAACGGACGGTTTTCTCTATTTTCTTCAAGTTCTGTAAGATGCTCTAACAACTCAAGCTTGTTTCCGTTCTCATAATCGAAATTTTTAATTTTCTCAAGATAAGCACTTATCATATAAATCCTTGGAGTTCTTCTATTAAGTTCTATAACGCGATCAAAAGTATAATTTGAACTATCTTTTTTTCCTAACTCATTATAAAGTTGTCCTTGAATAAATCTATAACGACCACGCTCATCATTACTTTTTGTAGCGTTTGATGCTATTTCTAATTGTGTTATAGCACTATCTATAGATTTTGTATTTAAATATGCTTGTGCTAAAATTGATGTAGCATCAGCTAAGTCTTGATCTTCTAATTCTTCTTGTTTTAAAAGACGCTTTAAGTTTTTAATTGCTAATTCGTCATTTTCTAAGCGAATATTAGTTTTTTCTCTCCAAACCTTAGCTTGATTTATTTTATCACTTGTTGGATATTTATAAAGGATATAATTAAAAGCTTCTAAAGCAGGAACAAAGCGCTGATCAAAGTATCTAGATTGACCTAAAAGCAAATAAGCTTCATCTATTTGAGGGTTTTTTTCCTTCCCTTCAATATTCATACTATGTTTCTGGATGGCTTTTACTGCTTTTTCTTCGGCTCTAGTAAAATCTGCATTATTAGATTGACCAGGAAGTACAATCTCATCAAAAATTTGCATGCGCTCTATTGGTAAAACATGCCAATAATCATCAAAATAACTATCATTAAGATTTTTTCTACCCTGTTCTAAGGCTATACAACCATTATAGAGTGTATTAAACTCTGTGGTTAGGGCATGATAATTTCTACTTATAAATTTGTCTTTTTTACGGGAACAACCTGTTACCACAACTAAAGAACATATAAGGACGAGTCTAACTTTTAAAGATGTTTTCAATACCTGCTTATTTAATCTAAAAACATAACTATAAATTCCTGTTTATAGTATATCTAATTAACAATAGTAAAGAGGTAAAAATAAGCATCTTTTTTGATTAACCTATAAAACAGAGCTACTTTTGGATATTGCTCTAGTTTGTAAAATGAGCTTCTAATTCTTTTAACGTAGACTCATTAGTAGATAAATCTTTTACAATCTCTCCTTTTTCCAAAACCACAATACGCTCACAAACATCTGTAACGTGTAATAAATCGTGACTTGAAACCAAAACAGTTACCCCTTGCTTTTTGGCTAAGTCTTTAATAATTTCTTTCAGTCTTATTTGCGTTGTTGGATCTAAATTAGCAAAAGGCTCATCTAAAATAATAACTTCAGGATTACCTATTAAAACAGCAACAATTCCTGCTTTCTTCTGATTTCCTTTACTTAAATCTCGTAGATATTTTTTCTGATTTAATATTTCGTCATGAAAAAAGTCTAAAAACTGAGCAACTAACGCATCAACATCTGCTTTATTTTGATTTCTAAGCTCTCCAATAAAATAGAAATATTCTTCTAGAGTTAAATAACCTATTAGAAAACTTTCATCAATAAATGCTGATGTAAAAGGTTTCCAATATTCACTTTCGTGAACAACAACATCGTTATTTTTTATAGATCCTGCAGCTGTTTGAATTAAATCTAAAAGCAAACTAAAGTAGATTATTTGCTGCATTTAATGTGTTAACGCAACAATTATTGCTAATTTTAATTTAAGTCTAAGCTACCATTTTTAGTTCATTTTCTATTATTTCTTTAGGAGTTTTATAGCGAATAATTTTTCGTGGTCTATTATTTAATTTATCTTGAATTTTAGATAGTATGCTTTCATTGATTATGTTAAAATCAGTTCCTTTAGCAAGGTATCTTCTAATGAGCCCATTCGTGTTTTCATTAGTACCTCTTTCGCATGAAGAATAGGGGTGAACAAAGTAAATTTTCATACCAGTTTTACGAGTGATTTTTTCATGTCTAGCCATTTCTATTCCGTTATCATAAGTCATAGATTTTTTAAGAATAGGATTTAGTTGATTTAATTTTTTAGAGAACATTTTTTGAATTTCTTCAGCATTTCTAGCTTTTAATTTGATGA
>CALKXS010000023.1 GCA_938003745.1 uncultured Algibacter sp. | reverse complement strand
TGTTACCTCGGACATAACTTAATTATACTGCTTTTTGTTTAAATGATGGACTGTAAGTCCTATTTCGCTTTTTAATGATTCAAAGTTAATTTTTCTAACTCTAAATCTCACAACCTTATGTCCAGTCTAATATAGGAAATCCATCATGTTCACTCATATGATTATGAATTGTAATAAAATTTCTCTTTTATGATTTTGCCATCTTTCCATTCCTGTACCGAAACTTGAGTCCATTGCCCAGGTCCATTTTCTTTATGAATAAATTCATAATTCTATTCTACCATTGAAATATTTTCTCCAACGACTACTTTAAGTGGTCCTATCATCTTGAACTTCTCAAACTCTTTAAAAAAGGTCTTTTCACATTTTAGGTTATTAGCCTTACCAATCGTTGGAGGGCTTTCATTCTCTTGCATTATTACTTCTTCGTGATAATATTTATCAAAAGCTTCAAAGCCTTTACCTCGTGCAACTAAACTATTTAAATCATTGATCTTCATTTGTATTGTTTCCATAACTATTTTTAATTATTAGTTAACTCAATCTTTATAACCTGTTGTTAATCAATAGAAAAACTGTTCTTCCATTATTTTCTCTTTATCCACTTTGTATGCGTTAATTTCATTCATCGTTACACATCCTTGCTCTTTAAAAGTTATATCCATCTTCATAGCACAACTAAAATGATTTTCTGCGACATTAGGCTTTGAGATTTCGACTCCGTAAAATTCTTCAACACTAGCTAAAAAGTTCTCTACTTTCTTAATTATGACGTCAAATCCAGATGTTAGTTAATTAGGTGCATCAGCCACCTCCTAAGTAATAACATCTTGGACACACAATCCCTTAATCATTTGATTGATTATTACAACATAAATATACTAATCTATCTGCTACTTCTTATGTGCTCATAATTTTATTATTCATTGATTTACATTTGATTTTCTTATCATTAACGTTTCGTTTTTTGTAGACCGCTTCATTCACTTGTAACCTTTTCTACTCTGCTTGCTTTATCTATTTTTTTTAGCGTTAAGCGAATGATACTATCTTCTAAAGCTTTTAAATCATGAGGGACACCACCTTCTAGAGTGATTATTCCTCCCTTTTCTAATTTTAAGATTCTGTTGTTAACACCAAAATCAATTTTTCCTTCAATAATTTGGACAATTATTGGAAAAGGTGCTTGATGCTCCTTCATTATTTGATGTTTTTTTAATGCTATTCGTATTTCTTTAGTAAATGATGTTTCAAGCAATAGAGTTACTGCTGGTTTATCTTCACTATATTCTAAGTCTTTATAAAAAAATGCTGTATTCATATTGTTTTAATTAAAGTTTTGAATGAGTTCCATCGCATAGTGTCTGTGTAAGTGTTATTTTACATCCACATAAATAATAATCTTCTGATTTGGGAGGTGTATATAAAAGTGGAAGAAATTTAGTCCCAGCATGAGAACCATCACAAAAAGGTGAGTTTTGACTTTCTCCACATGAGCACCAGAAATATTTTTTATTTTCTTCTAAATGCACTTTGTAAGGTTCTTTTCGAGTAATTTTAGGTTCTTTCTTTTCCATTTTTTGAATTATTTAGTCGCCATCATTTGTAAATACTCTTTTAATATGATTGCATGATTTTTTATTTTGTTCTTAGCTCCATAAATTAAATGGATTTCTGTTTCATTTTTCATTTTGATTAAAAACTGATATAGGTATTCCTCATTGAATTCCATTTCCTCTTCATATCTTTTTTTGAAATCAGGCCACCTACTTAAATCTACGTGATACCATTTTCTTAATTCAACAAAAGGTGCTAGTTCTTTCTCCCAAAAATTAATTTCCAGCTTCTGTTTTGATAATCCACGCGACCATAATCTATTAACCAAAATTCTTACAAATCTCTTATGCGCCTCAACTTCGTATGCCCTTACTAATTCTATCTTGGTATTAAAAGTGCTCATTCTAAAAAACTTATTACTTTATTTTCCCATTCTAAATTCGAAGTGTTAAAAATCGTAAAGATTACCTGCATTCAAAGTTTTCAACAATATTTTACACAATCTTCATTACTATTTCTTAGCTGTAAAGCTATATACTTTGCCTTAAACAGGCACTATTCTTTTTCATTTTGCATACCACTCATACCATAAAGACGCTCACTAGCCTTTTCTGTCATAGATGATTTTTCCAACCATACTCTTTCATATCTGGATAAAGTCTATAGTCACATCATGTCATGGTCAATTAATCTAATTTGGTATACTTGAACCTTTCTTTTCTCATAATTCTTATAACACATCTATTAAACCTTATGTATGACTTAATCCTGGACTTTTTTTAAGCTTACAGTTGATAAAAATTGCTTTGAGTCTTTAGAAATTCTATTTCTTCCATTTTATAATGTTTAAATTTCTATTTGCAAGTCTAAGCTTCGTCACTTTGAGTCAATAAGCAAAGGCTATCTTCATTTGCTTCTACAGCATGTTCGATACCTACAGGAATGTCAAATTCATCATATTGTCCAAGTACAGTGCTACCTTTTTCTTCAACATAAACGACCGAGCCTTCCAATACTGTTAGCTTAGATGGCCACTTAGCCGTGTGCTCTCTCATTACCATGCCTTTTTTAAACCCCAATACCAGTACCCTGAATTTTTTATTATGGTGTAACGATTTAGCTATTGGGCTCTTTACTGTTTCTAACTCTTCTTTTATTTTTTTTATAATCATATAAGTTTTTTTTGAGGAATCATTCATATTATTATTGAAAATAATCTTGATACTTCAATAATTGTATTTTTATACTTGAGGTTATCTTTCTCCCCTGTTCTTTAGTTTCTATCTTTTGAAGAGACACTATTTTCTCAATAAGTGGATACAGAAATACATGAAGGTTATCATGAGAAGGTCCTTTCATGGTGCATTTCTCTATAATGATATTTTTCTCCTTATTGAGGGAATCTCCTAATAGTTTATAAGACTCAATAGTGTCCTCATTATTTTCTCCCAAATGTGTTATCATGGTTAAAACACCCTCAGTAGTTTCTTTATTGGCAACCCATTTCCCTCTATTATTCAATTTAATATCATGGCTCCAATCCATCTCATTGTTAGCTTTTCAATTACCTTTTCTTTAATTACAATTTCTACATTTTCACTTTCTTCTTTTACCACTTGTTTACAACCAAAGTATCCAAAAATCAGAAGAAGTATTACTATTCGTTTCATGTTATTGCTATAAATTATTATCATTTTATTGCTTAGTCCTAATCCAAAACTCATCTTCTTTGTTTTCTAAAAAACTATCTTTATCATTCAGTTCTTTAGATGTTACCCTAAGTTGACTTTGGTTTGCTACTTTTTGAACTTCATTGAACAATTCACGTTCTTCGAAACAAATATGTTCAGTTAATTCTTTTTCAAGTGCTATTAACGACTCTTCTATATTTTTTTGTATCACCAAACAACTCTTCAAGTCTACAGTACTCAGACAATGCCTTTTTTACAAGTATTGTATCACTCCCTAAAATTGGGTAGATTAACCGCTCTTCGATTTCAAAATATGCTTTAATGTGGCAGTTATAAAACCAATTTACATATTCTTTAATTCGTCTAAATTCGACACCTTTTGTAAAACCAGTTCTAATTTTCCAATATAAAAGTAATGCATGATAATGGTCATGACTTAATGGTTTTAGAGCTTCATCTCTTTTTATAGGACGTCTATTCATTTTTAAATAGTTTTAAACCTAAAATTAAAAGGTAGACAACCTTTAAAACCTCAAGTGCGATATAAAAGAAATGAGTATTTGAATCTGATACGTTTTCACCAGTAATATGTAAAGATGCTCGAATATCTAAAATTGGTAACAACCAGAAAGTCTGGAATATTAATAATATTAGTACTGTGAATACCAATATTTTTGTTGCTTTTTGAAAAATTCTTTTCCTTACAAATAAATCATAGACTATCATGATGGCAAATATCCATTCTACCTTATTCAAGGTATTAAATACCAATCTACCAATACCTAACCCAAGAGGTAATGTTATTCCAGGTACTCGAAATTCCAGCCAGGTCCCCATAAAACTAATAGCTCCAACAAAACCTAACCAAAGAAAAATGGTAGATATCGCTAAAGGATGTCTAACTGTTAGTATCATTTTATCAATCAGTTTTTATTTGCATTTTATTTTGGAATGTTTCTGCTATCTTATTGGCTCTCCACTTTGCTTCATCAACTTTATCTCCTTTAAAGTTTTCATCTAAAGTTTTGTGAAAGAGAAAAAGCCAACGAACGAAATGTTCTTTTCTTAAGGGTAAATTAATATGATGTGAAAAGGGGTTCCCTCTATACTCTGGCCGCCTAAGCAGGAGTGTTTGCCAAAACCCATACATCTTATCCAAGTGTTCCGACCACTTATCTCCGATTACTTCATTAAAAATAGGTCCCAAGACTTCATCTTCACGAACTGAACTATAAAAGGTATTTATCAATAATTCGATATCTTTTCTATTTGCTATATCATTCATATATAAAAATTATTCTTTTTTCGTCTATATTCATTAAAATTATTCTAGCAAGGTTCTTCTATTCTAAACACAAATTGGTCTATACTTTCGTCGAGCATAATTTGACAGGCTAATCTGTTTTCTGGATTATTTTTGTTCATTACACTGAGTGTGTGTCTTTCTTGAAAGTCCACCTTATCTATCATTCTTCCAAAAACTACGCTCACAATACAAGTACCACAAAGTCCTCTTCCACCACATTCTCCAATTTCTTCATAGTACGTATTGATAATCAATTCCATCAAATTAGCATACTCATGTCGTTTAAAAAATATATCGTAATGTTCTTCAAATACATCTATAACCGTAACCTTAATAGCTCTATCCATTTTACTCAAAATATTCTATTGTTATTTTTAACATAAATATTTTTCTAAAATCTTTATATTTATAATAGCTTTTATTAAACAAAAGATTCGTAACTACATATACTCCAATGTGTTATAAGGTAATATATTGCAAAGGCAACAAAACCTATTAGTAATGCCCATACCCATGATGGAACTGCTTTAGGAGTTTCTGAACCACGGATTATAAATGATTCTGAAGTCTCACTACCATATGCATTTATGGTAACAGTTGTATTAGAATTAATTACCTCATTTTCTTTTAGACCTACAACTGCTATTTCGGGTCCGTTACGGACTTCAAAAGGAATCACTCTTATACCTTCAACACCTAATGAGGAGATAGCCTTAATTTTTAATTCGTGCTTGCCATCAGATATTTTTGTAGTATCTAATACTAACTTTGCTGGTGGCTCAAATTCACCGAAAGGTACTTTATCATTATCCAGAAATACAGTTACTTTTCTTTTCATTTCAAATCATTGAATTACTAATGGTCTACCACGATATTTTTTATATGCTCGCTATCATTTTCTTTAGGTTTAATTAAGTATTTTACACTCATAAAAAGAGTATAACCTACAATGATAATTGCAGCATACATAATGATATAATCTACGTTTCCTTCAGGTCCTTCTCCATGTGTGATATTTTCAAACCCTTTCGGTTGTTTAGCATCACATAAAGGACATGCCATTATTCCTGTGCTTGCCAAGAATGTCAAAGCTGCAAATATTTTATTCTTCATCTCTCCAGTAGTTATTTGCCATAGCAATGGTTTGAAATTCGATTGCAACAACTTGAGATGAAGCAATTAGTTGAGCCGTGTCCTTTGCATATTCTAACCGTAAATTATTTCGTACTTCCGGATCGGTTTGTATCGCTGCAATAGATTTTCTAGCCAGGGTAAAGGCTAGCTGCCTCCCTTCTGCTGGTGTTTTACATTGTAAGCTTTGTAAATAGTCCATATTATTGAATTTTAGAAATTGAATCTCTTAGTTTTGTAATTATTTCAAGGGGTACTTTTGGTGCGCTATTGCCCCAACTCGATCTTTCGTGGTCAGCTATTGCTTTTATCTCTTCATCAGATAATTGCTCTGCAAAAGCTTGCATCACCCCGTATTCCTTACGAGCATCATAACCCATCAATATAATTTTAATAAGAGTCTCAGGATTCTTATTATTAACTATAAGACTACCTGCTAATGGAGGAAATGCTCCCTTAACTCCACGACCAGTACTCTGGTGACATGCAGCACAGTTGTTTTGAAATAAACTAGCCCCTTGCGATACTTTTTCATTACCTACATTACCCTTAGATAAAGCAGGTATAAAATCCATAGTTGACTTATAGTCCTCAAATGAAAATTGTTGTAATCCCTTTAGATAAGCAACTAGGTCAAGAGCTTCTTCTCTAGCTACAATAACATCACTTCCCTGCATATTGGTTATACTACGCGGTAGTGTTACGTCATCAGATTTCACACTTAACGTATCACTTATTCTAAATAACCACGAGTATCGAGGCATAATCGATCTCTTTACTACTAGTCTTGGATTATATAAGTGTAATAAATGCCACTGATCGCTGGGTTGTCTATTGCCTATGTCTGTTAAATCTGGACCTGTTCTTTCACTTCCTAAAAGTGAAGGCGATTGTCTCCAAATATCCATCCGCTTTTTACTGTAATAATAATCAGAAGCTAAAGAAGGTCTTTCTCCCCAAGTTCTATCCATCTCTATATTACGGACTTGTTGAGTATGACAAGCAACACATCCTTCAGATATATATACTGCTAAGCCTCTTCGTTCTGACGCTGTGAGGTCTCTTTGTCCTGGGATAGGTTCATATTCTTCCATTTGATAAGCCGGTAAGATGGCAACACAAATACTTAGGGTTACAAAAACGCTAAATGCGAGAAGAACTAGATTTTTATGGTCTTTATGTAAATTCAACATCTATTAAGAATTAATTTGATTGTGTTTGTATTGTTTTACTTCTCGATATACTAATTACCTTTCTCTTTTTTATCATTAAATAAAAGTTATAACCAAAAATGATATGGGATACAAACATTAAAGAACCTCCTACAGCACGCCAAACCCAGTAGTTTTCCATGAGTATAACAGATTCAATGAAAGGATTACCTTCAATCCAGCTTAAGCCTTTTAAAGTACCACCTGCCATCATAGAAATCATATAAGCAACAAGTCCGATAAACGCTAACCAGAAATGGCTACCTACTAACTTTTGAGGAGGTTCATTACCTGTTATCTTAGGGAGAATTGAATACATACAAGCCCACATTAAGAATGTTATAATTCCATACATAGTCATATGAGAATGAGCAACATTAAAATCAGTAAAATGCCATAAGTAATTAGTAAATCTAAAAGCTTGGAAGCTTCCTTGTACTGAGCCAACAAAATAGAATATCACACCCACTAAAAAGAAGGGAAGTACATAACTTTTAGAGATATGATCCCAACTGCCTCTCATTGTCATATAGAAATTAGTGCTTCCTGCAAAAACGGGAATAAACATTCCTGCACTAAACACAATAGCAACAGTTTGTAGCCACCAAGGTAAAGGGCTAAAGACAAAGTGATGTGTCCCTATTAAAGTATAAAATATCATTTGAGTCCAAAACGCCAACACGCCCAATGAATATGAATAAATAGGCTTATTGAGAGATGATGGTAAGAAATAATAAACAAGTCCTAGTGTGAATGTCATAAACCACATACCTACACCTTGATGCATATAATACCCCTGAATCACAGTTTCTCCAAGCCCTTCTTGATAGTTAGGGAAATACCCTATAACAGTTAATACAATCGTCCAAATTAAAGCGGCTAGAATAAACCAATTTGATATATATATATCAGAGATTTTACGTGTGGCAACTGTTTTATAAAAATTAGAAAATGTAATAATAAGACCTATCGCAAACAATGACATAATAGGCCATATATATTCTCGGTATTCTCCACCACCATTATTTACACCTGCCATTAAGAAAAAATTTCCTAGAAAAACACTTAAATTCATTAACCAAAAAGCAATCTTAGATCTTGTATAACTAAAAATCTCTCGATTCGATGTTCTAGATACTACATAGTGACCTAGACCTATCATAGCCATAGATGCCCATCCCCAAAAAACTGTATTTGTATGCACAGGTCGAAGTCTTCCAAAGGACAACCAGCTAGAATTATCCATTTCTGGCCAAACAAATTTCATTCCTACGTATTGACCTACAAGTGTTCCAAATACAAGCCATAATACAGATGCACCTAAGTACCATATTATTACTTCCTTGAGTTCTTTAGATACTTCTATCTTTACAGTAGATTTTGCCTTCTCATCAAAAAGAGGGTTCTTAGGATTTACAATCTTCTTTATAAAGCCACTAGTTTTTGAAGATTCTTGAACCGTAGTTTCTTGTTTATTCTCCTGCTTATATTTAAAGCCTTTTTGTCGTAGTTCTAATATCTCATCTACGTTTTTTTCATCAAGATTGATAAGTCTTCTTTCAAATTCTTCTTCTGTTAGATCTTTGGTGTTTTTCTCTAATAGACCTACATATAGGTTAAGTCGTTTAATAAAAATGAATATCCCCAAAAAAATAACAAGTAAAACTAGAAAGATTGTACCTATAATACCTGGGCTTTGAATCCAATTCTCTGTATTAACAGTATTCGTTTGCGCTATTAATAGTGTAGGAAGTGTTGCCAGTGTTATTGTGAAAATATATTGGTTTTTTTTCATATCGGAGTTTATTGTCTTTTACTCTTAAATTATTTTATTTTCTTTAACGCATTAATACTGTCAATCCAATTTCGAGTCCATTGGCAAGTTCAAATAGGCTGGTAGTCATAAGCATTTTTCTCAAATCTTCTCGAATAACAGAAAATTTATCATGTACAGGACATGGTTTCTTAGCATTACATTGTTTTAATCCTAGTCCGCAGTTTACATAAATCGAATCACCATCTATTGCATCCACTATTTCACTAAGCATTATTTCATCTATTCTCTTCTTTTCGATTTTAAATCCTCCTGTTGGCCCCATTGAAGACTCCAAAATTCCATTTCTAGTGAGTTGTTGAAGTATTTTTGCTGTAAATGCTTCTGGGGAATCAATTTCTCCCACTATATCTTTTAGACTAACACGCTCATTCAATAGAGATTGTGACGCTATAAAAATCGTTGCTTTAATTCCATATTCACATGCCTTTGAAAACATAAATCTTTTTCTGAAATAGATTTCAAAGATAAAAATAATCTCGGATAAATTTATCTTAGATTATTAAATTTTAGTCCAAATACCCGTTGTGTATTATTATTTAAAAAAAAAAAACAGCTATTCATCTTACTGATAATTAGTGTCTTTTTAGCAATAAAACATTTAAAATAAACAACTTAGATACAAATTACGAAATAATTTTGGATGCATTAAGAAAAATATCAAAAGAGCAGCTTTTAGCTTATCAGCGCCACTAACCAAGCCTGAGAGTTACCTTGAACTGATTTGGTTTGTTTAAGCTTGACTGCCGATTTTATGGGAATTGACAGTAAAAATAACTTATTTAGAAAGCTTCCCAATACTATCTCATGCAAAATAGAGCGAAGTGTATACAATAGGCGCAGAAAAAGATTAGCGGATGATTTGGATAGAATTAGATTGAAGCTAGCTTCGCACTTTAGTGAATTCGAAGATTACTTACTTCGTTATTGACAGTATACCGTTAGAGGTCTGTAAACTTTCTAGAGGTTCTAAGTCTAAAATTTGCAAGGAAAATGTGTGCTCGGGTCCTGGCAAGGGCTACTATGCCTCACAGAACTATGGCTACAAACTCCACGAAATCTGTTCTTTATAAGGCGTTTTTCAGGCTATAGAGCTAAGTCCCACTTCCGTTCACGATATCATCTACTTCAAGGATGTCAGGATGCAGATAAGAGATTACGCCTTGATTGGAAATCGAAGATATTTGTCGGCAGAAATGCAGCTAAACCTATTTGAGGGCTACAAAATCAAGTTGAATACAACAATAAGAAGCAACAAAAAAAATCAAGAAACAGCTATATTTGTTTAGAAAGAAAATCAAAATTTTGTTCTCACAACTGTGCGACCAGCTCATGACAAGACGTAATTATACAAAATCGTTAGAAGGATTCAAAACAAGAATATTATCTAAAAAACAACCTTGACAACCATTCAATATATCAACAGATTCATATTCAACAGAAATATCAACAACATTAAAATTGGCATTATTTAAAATGTAAAACGGGTTGTTTTACTTTTTGTTTATTGACCTTTTTGGCTTTTTACAAATAGAATCTACTTTTTTAGTGGTTCAATTTGGTCCAGCGAAGGTGGTATAGTATACCCGACTTCTATACCCTGGCTTAGCAGTAAAATATCTTTATATTTTTTTCAATGAAACATTCTGTTATCGTGAGGAACATTGAAACACATTCCTTTTTGAGACGATTTGTTGTCTTCTTGAAGGAAAGCAAAGCTTTTGAATAGCTTTGTTTTCCTTTTTTAAGTAAAAGATCATTAAACAAATAATCAGATATTTTTTAATATCAGCATTCTATTGTCATCACGTGAACGCATTATTATCTTGTC
>CALKXS010000022.1 GCA_938003745.1 uncultured Algibacter sp. | reverse complement strand
ATATATGAAATGGTATAATAATGAACGATTACATTCGTCTTTGGACTACAAAACTCCAGCAGAAAAAGAATTAGAAATCAGAGTAAAAAATTATAAAAAAGTGGCTTAGGAATTTATACCAAATTTATTAGGTAGTCCACTTAGAGGAAACCTCTCTTGGCTTTAGGAATATAAGGAACAATTTCCATTTCTATCGTATTTTTATAAAGTACTGAGTACATATTGGTTTGTAGTTTAGTATTTTATATTTCGAAAGACAAATATCCACAACCCCTTTTGTATTCTCAAAAAGTTTAAACCATTTCGTTGTTTTAAACTTATCAGGACTAATATTCGGTATTATTTTTCATGGTGCTTATGATTTTTTCTTATTTATAGATTTTATTCCTGGTATTTGGGTTAGCTCATTAATTATTGAAATCATTCTATTTAGAAAAGTTATCAAAAAAATACCAAAAAGGCTAGAACTTTCGTTAAATACAATAAGAACCTATCAATTTATAGCAGGGTGTTGCTTATTTATTCTTATATCTTTGTATATGAGAGACTATTATAGCGAAACATCTAGTAAATGTGAGAGACTTATTAGATATTTGCAATTTACGAAAAGCCGTTTAATTTATTTAAATGGCTTTTTTATTTAAAGCATGCTGTACTCAATAACTTAACGCAACAAATCTAAAATTAAAAAGATTTGTAATATGAGTAAAAAACATAGACGGATTTCTCTTGGTGAAAGAATCAAAATTGAGACACTTTTAAACGAAGATAAATCCAAAGCTTATATCGCTAAAAAACTTAACAGATCTCGCTCCACAATCTCTAGAGAAATCAATAAATGGTTTGTGGGTGGACAAGGCAAATAAACCTATTGATTAAATCGATGCGCTCTTCATTCACTATTAGAGTTTCTCCTTTTATCAAGCATAGTAAATAGCAACGGGAAGGCAACTGTTTTGTAAACAATGTCTAACATAAAAACATTGATATTGGTTTGCCCAAACTTCCAATTGGTTCTATCAATACTCAGTATGAGTTTGTCTTGCTTGGGAAGTAGGTTGAAAACAAGACGAGCAATAAGGTATGCATCTTAAAGAAGATTCATAGCTAGATTCGGTATCAAAAGCATTAGCTGGCTTTTCAAAAGTAACTGTTTGTACTTTGTATAGGGCGATTACAAAATGTGAAATCAGTTTTAATCGCGCTAAATTTATTCTTCCTTGTAAATGAGTGTTAAGGACACGAGTTAATTCACTATTTTTAGTGATAACATTGGTTTTCTTCATTACAAACATAAGTCAGAATAACCTATATGACACGCTTAAAATCAATGTTTTAAACTAGGAGATTGACACTTAATGTATTGAAAATAAACAGGTTGTGTTTTTTGTCATTTACTAAGAGGGATGTTCCTATATATTTTGAAGGGATTCCTATAGATAGGCACTCCATATTTTGTTTGATCAATAGTAGTACCTTCTACAACTAGGTTTTATTGATGCGATGTTCTTGTGAATATTAATCAAATAAAAGGTAATAATGTAATATTTAGTTTTAGTAATTTCATTAGGAGTTTTAAATCCAATAATTTTCCTAGGTCTATTGTTCAATTTTTCTTGAATACTCATTAATTGTTTATTGTCAATTAGATTGAAACCTGTTCCTTTTGGGAGGTGTCTTCTGATGAGTCCATTTGTGTTTTCGTTAGTCCCTCTTTGCCATGAAGAATAGGAGTGAGCAAAGTAAATTTTCATTCCTGTTTTATTCGTTATTTCTTTATGTCTAGCCATTTCAATTCCGTTATCATATGTCATAGATTTTTTGAGAATAGGGTTTAGTTTATTAAGAATTTTAGAGAACATTTTGGCAACTTATTTGGAGTTTCTAGCTTTAAGTCTTAGGATTAAAGTGTACCTGGACTTAGGTTCTACAATTGTCCCTATAGCAGATTTATGGTTTTTACCTATTATCAAATCACCTTCCCAATGACCAATCTCTTCTCTTAACTCAATATGATTTGGTCTGTTCTCAATACGGACTTGATTGACTATTTTACTTCCAGTTCCAAGTCTTTTTTCAGGGGTTCTTATTTATGTTTTTTCGTACAATAAGCTTCATTAACTTTTTATTTAAACGAGCTTGAGGCTGTGTATAAATCGACTCATGAGATATTGACATAATTGGATTATTAGGAAAATCTAGTTTTAGTTTTCCTGCAATTTGTTCAGGAGTCCATTGTGATAAAAGTCCTTTAAATACATAAAATCTAAGTTTTTTATAGGATGATATTTTGTCAAGGTTTCTTTTGCTGGTATAGTCATCTTTGGCACACCAATCAGCAATTTTAGCATCATATTTTCCTTGTCCACCTACAAACCATTTATTGATTCCTTTAGAGATTGTAGAACGAGATCTATTAAGTTTTTTAGCGATGTAAGTTTTGGATTTATCTTCGTTTAAAAGTGTCTCAATCTTGATTCTTTTACCAAGAGAAATCCGTCTATGTTTTTTACTCATATTACAAATCTATTTAATTTTAGATTTGTTACGTTAAGTTATTGAGTACAGCAATTAATGAGTAATTATGGTGTTTAAAAATACAATACTATTCTAAAGTGTTGATTGTGAAAGAAAAAACGTAGTTAGCTAAGGGTTTTAATGTGAATATTTTATGAGGAAGGTATATAGTATAAAATAGCAAACCCATTCTTGATTTATTCAGAATAGGTTTACTTTGATATAATAAAAGCTATGTATTTTATATATTAGCCTTCATAAGTTCTCTATTCATTCTCGCAATGTTGTCAAGTGAAATCCCTTTAGGGCATTCAACCTCACAAGCTCCAGTATTTGTACAGTTTCCAAAACCTTCTAAATCCATTTGTGCAACCATGTTTTGAACACGGTCTATAGCTTCGACTTGACCTTGAGGTAGTAAAGCGTATTGAGATACTTTAGCGCCTACAAATAACATAGCAGAAGAGTTTTTACAAGTTGCAACACAAGCTCCGCAACCAATACAGGTTGCTGCATCCATAGCTTCATCAGCAGCATGCTTAGAAATGGGTAGTGAATTGGCATCTTGAGTATTTCCAGAAGTGTTTACAGAAATGTAACCTCCAGCTTGTTGAATACGTTCAAAAGCCATTCTATCTACTACTAAATCTTTTATTACAGGAAATGCTGCTGCTCTAAATGGTTCGATAGTTATAGTATCTCCATCTTTAAACATACGCATATGTAATTGACATGTTGTTACGCCTCTATCTGGTCCATGAGCTTCTCCGTTAATATACATCGAACACATCCCACAGATACCTTCACGACAATCATGATCAAAAGCTACAGGTTCTTCGCCAGAGTTAACTAGTTGTTCGTTCAAAACATCCATCATTTCCAAAAAAGACATATGTTCTGAAATCTCAGTAACTTTATAATCGACCATTTGACCCTTAGAAGAAGCGTCTTTTTGTCTCCAAATTTTAAGTGTTAAATCCATAGTGTCTTTTTTATTTGTATGAACGTTGTTTTAGTTCAATATCATTAAATTCTAATTCTTCTTTATGTAAAACGGCATCTGCAGGTTCGCCTTTAAATTCCCATCCAGAAACAAAAGCAAAATCTTTGTCATTACGTTTAGCTTCTCCTTTTTGAGGTCCGTCAGTTTCAGCAGATTCTTCTCTAAAGTGTCCACCACAAGATTCTTCTCTAGAAAGTGCATCTTTAGCAAACAATTCGCCTAATTCAATAAAATCGGCAACACGACCTGCTTTTTCTAATTCAGGATTCATCTCTTCTAATCCTCCTGGCACAGAAACGTTTTTCCAGAAATCTTCACGTAACGCTTTAATTTCTACCATAGCCTCTTTAAGACCTTTCTCATTACGGGACATTCCACATTTCTCCCACATGATTTTACCTAATTTCTTGTGGTAATAATCAACAGAGTTTTCACCTTTATTATTAATAAAAAAGTCTAAGCGCTCTTTTACATCTTTTTCTGCTTCATCAAATTCGGCAGTATCCGTAGCTATTTTTCCAGTTCTAATATCATCAGATAAATAATCTCCAATAGTATATGGTAATACAAAATAACCATCAGCTAAACCTTGCATTAAGGCTGATGCTCCAAGTCTGTTTGCTCCGTGATCAGAGAAGTTAGCTTCTCCAATACAGTATAATCCAGGAACCGTAGTCATTAAATTATAATCAACCCAAACGCCACCCATTGTATAGTGTACTGCAGGATAAATCATCATAGGTGTTTTGTATGGATTTTCATCTACAATCTTCTCATACATTTGGAATAAGTTTCCGTACTTAGCTTCTATTATGGCTTGACCTAATTCGTATATTTTGACATCTGAGGCATTTTTTATATTTTGAATTTTTGCCTGCTCTTTTCCGTAACGATCTATTGCCGAAGCAAAATCTAAATATACAGCTTCACCAGTAGCGTTAACACCGTAACCAGCGTCACAACGTTCTTTAGCGGCACGAGATGCTACATCACGAGGGACTAAGTTTCCAAAAGCTGGATAACGACGCTCTAAGTAATAATCTCTTTCTTCTTCAGACAAATCGGTTGGTTTTTTACGACCTTCTCGAATTGCCATAACATCCTCCATCTTTTTTGGTACCCAAATACGACCATCGTTACGTAAAGACTCAGACATTAATGTTAATTTAGACTGATAATCTCCAGAACGAGGAATACATGTTGGGTGAATTTGTGTATAACAAGGATTTGCAAAAAATGCACCTTTTTTATGAATTTTCCATCCCGCAGAAACGTTAGACCCCATGGCGTTGGTTGATAAGAAGAATACGTTTCCATATCCTCCAGAAGCTATCACCACAGCATGTGCAGAATGTCTTTCTATTTCTCCAGTAATTAAATTACGAGCAATAATACCTCTGGCTTTTCCATCAACTTTAACAACATCAAGCATTTCATGACGGTTAAACATTTCAATTTTACCACGAGCAATTTGTCTATTCATTGCAGAATAAGCTCCTAGTAGTAATTGTTGTCCTGTTTGCCCTTTAGCGTAAAACGTTCTAGAAACTAATACTCCACCAAAAGAACGATTGTCTAATAATCCACCATAATCACGAGCAAAAGGAACACCTTGAGCAACACATTGATCAATAATGTTTGCAGACACTTCAGCCAAACGATATACGTTTGCTTCACGAGAACGGTAATCACCACCTTTTACTGTATCGTAAAATAATCTGTATGTTGAATCACCATCTCCTTGGTAATTTTTCGCTGCATTAATTCCACCTTGTGCTGCAATAGAGTGAGCACGTCTTGGAGAATCTTGATAAGCAAAAGCTTTTACATTATAACCAAGTTCTGCAAGTGTAGCAGCAGCAGAACCACCAGCTAAACCAGTACCTACAACTATAACATCAATATGACGTTTATTGGCAGGATTTACTAAATCTATTTTGTTTTTATAATCTGTCCATTTATCTTTAATTGGACCTTTAGGCACTCTTGAATTTAAAGTCATAATTATCTAAGATTAATGGTTAAAATGATGATAAAGAGCAATAATTATAAAGCCTAATGGAATTATAATTGAATAAGCTTTTCCTATATTTTGAAGTCTTTGTTTTCTTCCTGCTGTGGCTCCCATAGATTGGAAAGCAGAAGTGAAACCATGCATTAAGTGCAGTCCTAAAAATACGAATGCTATAACATAAGCGCTAACACGAATTGGACTAACAAATTTATGTGTTAATTCTTCGTAGTAACGAAATCCTTCAACACCTTCAATTGTTCCAGACCAATCGCCTTGAATAAATTTTGTGTTAATTTCTGGAAACCAAAAATCAATAAAGTGTAATACTACAAAAGCTAAAATAGCAACACCACTCCAAATCATATTTCTACTCATCCAAGTAGAATTTGCAGTACCATTGTTTTTAACATAAGCCACACCTTGTGCCTTTTTATTTTTAAGTTCTAAAATAAATCCCATTACAAAGTGAAATACAACACCGAATATTAATACCGGTTGTAATCCATATTGTATTAAAGGATTTGTTCCCATGAAATGAGATACTTCATTAAATGCATCTGGACTGAGAACAGATAAGATGTTAATTGCAAAATGTTGAAGTAAGAAAAACATTAGGAAAAAAGCTGAAAGCGCCATGGCTACCTTTCTTCCAATCGAAGATTTGAAAAATCCACTCATTATTTTGAAGTTGGTTTATGATTTATGCAAAGGTAGGTTAGCAGATATATATAGGCAAATAACAAATGTCATGTTTTTATTATTTAGAACGATTCCAAAATAGTTAGCAAATTTTTAGGAAAACGAATAATTTCTCAGTTTTAAGCTTGTTTTAATGTTAAAAAATCAAAAACTAAGTATTTATTTATTGCTATACTTGTTTTATGTGAATTCATATTTTTTTAAACAAAATCTAAATCAAAAAAAGCGCTTTTATTTTTTTTTAATTAAGTTGGTTTTGGTGCTTTTTAAGCTTAAAAATTAAACCTTGGATTAACTACGGCGTAATACATTTACCTAAAAGAATAACTTATCTCCATGTTTAATGAGTATTCGTATCCTGAAGCTAATTATTATTGAAGTAGTAATTCTTTTAATGAAACATCACCAGCAGGTAAATTAATTTGGTTTCAAGAAATATAATAACCTCCACTTAGGTTTAAGTTGAATCCTTTAAAAAGTCTTAAATTAGCTCCAATATGAAAAGAGAAAGTCTTTAAACCAATGTCATGAAGATATTGCTCAAAAGAAGCTTCTCCGTATACATTCCTTATTTTTTGCTGAACTTTTCCACCAAGGTTTAATTCTCATGTTCTCAACGTTGTTATTTCTCTTGTCCAAAAACTGTTTTTTCTATATAATTATTATATTCAATATCGTTTCTATATGAAAGTGTAATTTGTTTATTGTAGATTTTGAGTCATTAAAAAAGTTGTATTCTACTGCTAGTTTAAAATACCAGTAAAAATATTTGTTTCTGTAAACTTAATGATTCAAGGCCGCCAAAAGCTCTTGCAGATTAGTTGACTCTAATACTAATAACATCCCTGAATTAATATCTAGTTTCTTTTTTGATTTTTCTCCGTTACCTCTTGTGTTTATATCAAAAACTCATGAATATCATGGGTCTTGAATATCTCCTTCTTCAGCTTTGTGTACTCCTTTTTTACTTTAATGCTTACTACGTCTGTATGCTCTTTTTCTATCTAATATCCAATGAGGTCTATTTTTATAAACTTTAAAGTTTTGTTGCATTTATCTTTATTAGACATTGTTTTATCTGTAGAATAAGATAGTTTATCCTTTATATCTTTAAACTCATTTTTACCAAATAAATTCGATCTTATAGAATCTGCCACCACTTCTATTTGTTTTTCTTGTTAAAAATAAATGGACATCTGCATAGTTTTGATCTTTTATAAATTGAATATTATTTAGCATTTGTTTGATGTATATATTGTCAAATGAGTACAGTCTAAGGAAATTTTTAAACTGGGGTCTTCTTCTTGTGAAAACCCTTCTAGAGTAAAACATAAGAAAATTATAAGTGAATTTAAGCGTATTTGGTGGTTTTGATTAGAAAGCAGAATAGTCTATTGTTCAAAAATAAAGCCAAAACGTTTAAATTCTTTTAACCTTTTTTAATTTATGAGGTATGACATTTGATTTAAAATGAATTTTAGAAATTTTTGAATATCCGTAATCATTCATAATCCTGTAATTCCAGCAGTGACAAGTCTATCGAAGAGTTTTTCTTCAAAATACCTTCGATTAAGTTTTTACACAAATTCATTTAGATACAACTGGAGGTATTTTCGTTTGATTTTATGATAATTATAATTACCTAATAGATTTCGTTTAGCATTACTAATAGTAATATGTACCTACTTCAAGGTCTCTTTTGTAGTTTCTTTATCAGACTTATCAGTAATATGTAGTTCTACAAAGTCTGCAATATCCACATAAGATGTGCTTTTATCTGTAAAGACAATGCTCTGTTCTCCTATAGAATCTTTAATAGTCGTATGGACTCCTTCTGCTTTATGATTATTTAATATTTTAGCTTTGAAATAAGGACATTGGCAATCTTTCTTTTGTGTTGTTGGGTCTTCTAGTGGTGTGGACTCAGCAATAATCATAACATTTTGTTTCCCAACAGCTCCACGACCTCTTGTTCCTTTTTATTGTTCTATTTAAGAAGATTCAACAGTAAAATATCCCTCATCCATTTCAATCATATCTTAACAAAGTATAGGGATCATCTCGATTCCCCATAGCCTTACGCAACTTGTGAACCATGGCTCAGACAGGTTCATATCTTTTAAACCTAACTGCTTTTGAATTTCTTTTGAAGAAAACCCTTTTTTAGTAATAGTCATTAGAAACATCGCTTTATACCAAGTCATAAATGACAGCTTAGAACTTTGCATTATGGCACCACTACGAAGAGAGATACGACTTCTACAGGATTTACATTCATAACTCCAACGACTTTTAATCCAATAATACTTGTCATGACCACATCGATGGCACTTTATACCTATTTTATCGCGTTCTGATTTTAAAATGAAGACGACAAGTCTCTTCACTATCAAAATGAGCTGTAAAACTGAAGATATTCATGTTATTTTTTATCTAAAATAAGGCTTTTTACTCAATTATGCCTCTTTACGGATATTTAATAGAAATTATTTTGATATTAAATGATGTGTTTGTATAATATGTGTCTTAAGTTTATATTGTTTGACTTAAATTTTAATAAATATTAGGTTTTGCTTGCGAAAAATCAAGGTCTTACTAAACGTTATTAATAATAACTTAAGATTCTGTATTTTTATGGAGTTTTAAATAAAGATAATATGAAATATCACCCAATAAATAGAGAATTATTTATCAAAAATAGAAAAAACTTTGCAGCCAAAATGCATCCAAGTAGCTTAGCGGTATTTAATTCTAACGACATTTATCCAATTAGTGCTGATAGTACAATGCCTTTTGAGCAGCATAGAGATCTTTTTTATTTAAGTGGAGTAGATCAAGAAGAGAGCATTTTTGTAATTTTTCCAGATTGCCCAAATGAGAAACATCGAGAGATTTTATTTTTAAAAGAAACAAATGAACATATTGCCATTTGGGAAGGAGAAAAGTTAACAAAAGAGAGAGCTTTTGAAACTAGTGGTGTAAAAACTGTGTATTGGTTACAAGACATGGAAAGAATTATGTTTGAAATAATGACACAATGTGATACTGTTTATATTAATACGAATGAGCACTATAGAGCATCTGTGGAAACTGAAACTAGAGAAGATCGTTTTAATAAATGGATAAAAGATAGATTTCCAGCTCATCGTGTAGCAAAAAGTAACCCTATTTTACAGCGATTACGTTCTGTTAAAGATCAAATTGAAATAGATTTAATTCAACAAGCTTGTGATATCACGGAAAAAGGATTTAGGAGAATTTTAAATTTTGTACAACCTAATGTTTGGGAGTTTGAAATTGAAGCAGAATTTACTCATGAACTTTTAATAAACAGGTCTAAGAAATTTGCGTACACACCTATTGTTGCGTCTGGTAACAATGCTAATGTTTTACATTATATAGAGAATAATCAACAATGTAAATCTGGGGAATTAATTCTTATGGATATTGGTGCAGAGTATGCTAATTACTCTAGTGATATGACAAGATCTGTGCCTGTTTCTGGGAAATTTACAGACAGACAAAAAGCGGTCTATAATGCAGTAAACAGGGTGAAGAATGAAGCGACAAAAATGTTAACACCTGGAACTGTTTGGGCAGATTATCATGTTGAGGTTGGTAAAATAATGACTTCGGAGTTGCTTGGTTTGAATTTGCTAGACAAAGTTGATGTTCAAAATGAAAATCCTGATTGGCCAGCATACAAAAAATATTTTATGCATGGTACGTCACATCATATGGGATTAGATACTCATGATTATGGTATTTTAACTGAGCCTATGCAAGCAAATATGGTGTTTACTGTAGAGCCTGGAATTTATATTCCTGATGAAGGCTTTGGTATTCGTTTAGAAGATGATGTTGTGATACAAAAATCCGGAGATCCGTTCAATTTAATGCGAAATATTCCTATTGAAGCTGATGAGGTCGAAGATATAATGAATTCATAAATTCATGAAAAAAATAAAAAGGGTTGTTGAAAAATGATCCTTTTTGGCTAATCGCTTCAATTTTTAATTATAAAGTGGCCAATTCAAATAAATAATCGTTTAGCTTCCTTAGCGTGTTTATTTTATCATTGGCGTTAACAAGTAATGAAATATTATTTTTACTTCCACCGTAAGAAATCATTCTTATTTTAACGTCTTGTAAAATTTTAAATAATTTATAAGTTTCAGAATGATTTACAATAGAATGACCAACCAGACAAACTATACTTTGGTTTTTATCAACTTCAATAGTTGAAAAAGCTTCTAATTCGGTAATTATTTTATCTAAATTTCTATCATCATCGATAGTTAAAGAGACAGCAACTTCTGATGTTGTAATCATGTCTATTGACGTTTCGTAAACTTCGAAAATTTCGAATACTTTTTTCAAGAAACCGTGAGCTTGTAGCATTCTGCCGGATTTAATTTTAATAGCAGTAATGTTGTCTTTTGCTGCAAGTGCTTTAATGCCACTCTCGGATGTTTGACTAGAAATTAAAGTGCCATGAGCTTCAGGATCCATAGTGTTTTTTAAACGGACAGGAATATTATCTGCTCTTACGGGTGTTACCGTTTGTGGATGAAGTATTTTTGCTCCAAAATATGCTAATTCTGCAGCTTCATCAAACGATAAGCTAGATATTGGTCTTGTGTTCTCAACATATCTAGGGTCATTATTGTGCATGCCATCAATGTCTGTCCAAATTTGAACTTCCTCAGCAACTATAGCTGCTCCAATAATTGTTGCGGTATAATCGCTTCCACCTCGTTGTAAGTTAGAAATGGCATCATCATCGTCTAAACAAATAAAGCCTTGAGTAATATAAACTTGAGCTTCAGTTGTGTTTTTTAAAATCGTTTCTAAATTTTCTTTTATGTATGCTGTATTGGGTTCTTTTGCTTTGTCAATTCGCATAAAATCTAAGGCAGATAGTAATGTAGAGCTAATACCTTCTTGATTTAAATAACCATTAAACATGTATGTTGAAAGTAATTCGCCTTGAGCAACAATAACATTTTCTAGAGATTGAGAAAAATCTTTATAAGTACGTTCCAGTAGAAAATTAAAAATACCAGTCACATAGTTTTTTGTGTCGGTGTTTATGTTTTTATTTTGTAAAAGATTGTCAATTACATTAAAATATTTTTTATGTAATTTGTTAATAGTGTTAACGGCTTCATTTGGTTGGCTATTTTTAATGTCATTTGCAATTGAAACAAGTGTATTTGTTGTTCCAGACATAGCAGATAGTACAATTACCTTTTTTTCTCCATCATTTATAATATTCTTTACATTTTGAATATTTTCAATAGATCCTACAGAGGTGCCGCCAAACTTTAATACTTTCATTAATTTTTCCTTTAAAATTTAAATCAAAATTCACATAATGAATGAATAATGAGATGCAAAATTAGAGCGGGTTACTTTAAAAACACTATTTATTTAAAAAAATGCTTATATTTATCACAAATTGTTAAATAATTAACATGAAAACTGTATCTAACTGTGTAGAAGATATTTTAATAACGCAACCTTACTTGGAAGAAGCGTTGTCAAGAAATATTATAAATTTTAGTGCTTTGGCAATTGAGCTAACTGAACCTATAAGTAAAATGCTTAAAAAAGATGTGAAACCTGGAGCTATAATGATGGCTTTAAGGCGTTACAGCCCTCCGGTTACATTGTCAAATTCTATTAAAATGCGTAGAGTAATTCAAAATTTAGGAGATATTACTGTGCGCTCTAATTTAACTGATTTTACTGTTCGAAACTCAGAAACTCTTATAGATAATCATGCAAAAATATTAGAGCGAATAAATGAAGAGTCTAAGTTGTTTTATACGTTTACTAGAGGAATACATGAAAGTAACATTGTAGTTTCGAGTAGTTTAAATGATTTTTTAAGAGGGCATTTAAAAAAAGAAAGTTTTATTGCAATTCAAGAAGGATTATCTGCTATTAGTATTAATTTGCCTCAAGATAACTCGAAAATTGCAGGATTGTATTATCATTTTTTTAAACGATTAGCTTGGGAAGGTGTTGTGCTTTATGAGGTGCTTTCGACAACCAATGAGTTCACTATTCTGGTGGAAGATGAATTTGTTGATAAGGCTTTTACCGCTATTAAAAAGGTGAAAAACTAAACTTCGTATTTGATTTAATATTTCTTAATTAGTTAGTTTTTGTTGTTTTATATTTATAAAGATAAAAGAAATTAAAGCAGGTAATACTCAGGCTAAGCTATAATTTCCAAGAGGAATATGACTTATGATGGTTTTCATATTATCTGATGGACTAACAAAATTTAGTGCATCTGGTATGCTAAAAAGAATAGTAATTGCTATCACTGTTTTGAATATTAATGGAGAAGCCCATTTGTCTGGAATGACATTTAAAAGTATTAAAACAATGGTTATTAGGTAGATAAATAATAAAATGGGAAATGCCAAAACTATTATAGAATGAAAATTTAGCTGGACAATGATAATACCCAATACGCAAGCTGTTATAGCAGTTAAAGCGTAAGTGCTTTTAAAATAATCTGCAGTACTGGCAATAATGCCTACGGCAGTTGAGAACAAGCTAATAAAATTAATATACTAAAAAATGTATTACTAAATACTCCTAAAGTTGTTGTGTTGATGCGTCTTAAAAGTGAAGTGCGTTACATATAATTACTTAGAGTGCTATCTATAATTTATTTCAGATTCGTAAAAACTACAAACAGCTATTAACCTAAAGTAAATAATAAAAAGACCAGAATCAGCAATAAGGCTAGATTTTTTAATTAAATCTTTTTGTGCTTCAAAAGAGATTCCTTTTTTGTGATTTAAAGATACTATAATTACAGTGCCTACTACAACTGCTCGAATTACATCAAATGTTTGATAGCCTTCTATATATACCGTTAACTAAGACAGGTGTCTTTGAAGGTAAGGAACTTGTATTGAATTCTTAGGGAAATAGAGAGATACTAATTAGTAGTGTAATAAGAACTGCCTGTTCTGTATTTATAAAAAATATTGCTCAAGCAGCATAGATTTTATTTATTTAATTGAATATAAATTAGTTAAATCTAATAAGTAATCTTATCTAAAATTACGAAATTATTTTGAATAACCTTAAAGAAACATGTGGATATATTGAGAGTTTTGCTTAAATTACAAAGCCAAAACTAGAAAATATAGAACTAGTAAGTCCTAATCTTACTGCTGAATATATATATATGTAAATACTTATTTATAGTTGTTTAGATGTTAAAAAAACACTGATCTAGAATTTAAGATTAAACGAAGCGTTTATAATAAAAGAAACAAAAAACTATTGAATTATACCGAATCTATAAGAAAACGTATTAGTGAAATGTTTGTTGAATTTGCAGATGCTTTTGTAATAGGATTCAGTGTCAACTTCTATTTGTAAATATGCAAGAGATGTACGTTCCAAAATTTGCTCTACTTATCAAGTTAAACCTATATTTTGCTATTGTACTTCTCAAAATTCTAGATATTACGGTTATAAATTGCATGTAGTTTGTGACAAGAATGATGTGTTTCATTCATTTGATTTGGCAGGTGCATATATTCACGATGTAAATTACCTAAAAGATGTGAAATATAATTTGAAAAATTACACATTGATTGCATATGAAGGCTAGGTTGCTGCGGATTGTCAGTTAGATTTTTTCACAAATTCAAATATAAATTTGTCAATCCCAATGCGAAAAAACCAACATAATTATGTGGCTTTCTCAAAGGCAAAAAGTAAAATAAGAAAGCGTATTGAAACTAATTTATCGCAATTACATGGACGGTTTTTATTGAATACTAACCCTGCTAAATCTTTTTTAAGATTAGCTACTAGAATGCTCTCTAAAATAACTACTTTTATTATGATTCAATACCTAAACTATTTTGTTTTTAAAAGAGATATCAATATAATTAAAATTAATCTAGCTTAAACACACAGCAGTAAAGAACTATAAGTAGAATAAGAAATTAACTAATAATATTTAAAATCTATTTAAAGCAAATTCAACTAAACGGGATCTAAATGGGTAAACCTAATATGGAATATCTAGTTCTTCACATACTTGTTTAACATTGTTTCTAAGAAAGCTTAATTCTACAGCCTTTTGTTTAAATGACTGACTGTAATTTCTATATCGTTTTTTCATAATTCAAAGTTAAATTATGTAGCAACAATTCTCTCAACTTTATGTCCAGTATAATATAGTAAGTCCACCTTTTTTCTTATTAAGAATGCAGAGTTTTTTATAGTGTTTTAATTTTTTCTTTTACGGTTTCAACGTTTTTCTTAGAATTCCCAATAAAAATGGCATTACCAATTATAAAAACAGGTCTGCTTAAAAAAGTATAATGCTCTAATATATACTGTTTGTAATCACGCTCAGTAAGTTTCTGGTTTTTTAAATCCATTTCTTTATAAAGTTTAGAGCGTTTACTAAATAGTGATTCATAACTTTCAGAAAGTGCGTACATGTCTTCAAGTTGTTCTACAGTTATTTCATTTGTTTTTATGTCTTGTAAAATAAAATCTGAAGGAAGATTTAGTTCTTTCAAAATCCTTATACAGGTACTGCAGGTTTCTAAGTAGTATATTTTTTTTATCATTAATTAGAATTTTATGTAATAATAGTGATTTATTGAGTTAGTCATTTAATTCCTGTATCTTATTATTCTAAAAGCTTGACTTAAGCTTCAATTTACAGGACAAGATATGCTATCCTTTATAAAAGAATTACCAAACGATTAAGCTTGCAAGGCTTATCTAGCAAAAAAACAAAATGGCAAAATGAACACAAGTAGTAAAAGTATTTCTAGTATTCAAATGGGGGAAAACGATTTAGTATTAGTCAAGGAACTGCATGGTGTTTTATGCAAAAAGCTAGAAAAGCAATGTCAAGTAGCTAAAAATGTCCTTTATCAGAATTAGTTCATATTGATAAGTTTACTGTTGATGGAAAAGAAGAAGCTAAACAAGGTCGAAGTCATGATGCAAAGAATAAAAAGGCAGTTATAGCAGTATAAAGAAGTGATAATAACAAAGTAAAACGAGTATATATTAAGGGCTTAAAATATTATTTTTCGAAATCTTTAACGCTCATTTTCGAAGAAGATATTAGTAGGTATGCAAAAATAGTGACTGATAAATGGAGAGGTTATGAACCTTTAAAAAAGGTTTACAATATTGAACAGAAAGATAGTAATAATGGAAAGAATCTTAAACAACTACATATTCTAATTATATAAGAGAAGTCTTAATTAGGAGCAGTCCAGATCATGTAAGTAAATGGCGTATACAAGCTTATTTTGATGAATTCTGTTTTAGAATTAATAGATCTTAATTTCAACAAAGTATCTTTCATAAAACGATAATCCGATTTATCAAAATCAAATAAAACAGATACTAAGCATATAACTCAAATAATTTATTCTTAAAATATTATATTGAAAACGTTTCCGTTAAGTTTTGGTGAGGCTATAGTTTGGTATATTTATTAATAACTTTGAGTTTAGCTTAAAAAGCTATAATGTGTTTTGTTTTAATTCTAAAGACTTATGAATTTTTGTAGTAAGATACTAGTGTTTCTTTTAACGTCCAGTTTATTTTTTTTCAAAACATATTGTTGGAAGCTGAAGGTTTTGAAGATGTTGGTGGTTTGGTTGTAGACCCCCAATTTGAATAACAAATGGGGTCTTCATATCATGGTATGGGTGTAAAAATTGAAAACGCTAAAACAAAAGTGTATTTTAATAAAGAAAGGAAGTATCACGTTTGGGTTAGGACTATGAATTGAGCGTCAGGAAATTGGGAGGCTCGAGGCGAATTTCAACTAAAAATTAATAATAAGACTTTTGAAAAGCATTAGAGTTGCGCTCAGAATGGGGATGGGAGGATGTAGATGAGATTAAGATAAAAAAAAAACAAGATTTAATGTTGAATTAGTAGATTTAACAGGGTTTAATAGTAGATGTAATGCTATTTATTTTTCAACATCTAAAGAAGTCCCCCGTTATCAGAAAATAAGTTGAATAAATGACGTAAAGATATTATTGTAAAAGGAAATGGTTCTGAAGAAACTAAAGCATATAATTTGGTTATTTCTAGTGGAGGTCTTGCCGGTTGTATAGCTGCAATTTCTGTTGCTGAAAAAGACTTAAAAGTAGCTTTGATTCGTGATAGGCAGCTTTTGGGAGAAAATGCAAGTAGCGAAATAAGAGTGCGTACTTTGGGTACTTATGAGAAATATGAATATATTCTTAGAAAGATTGGTGTTTAGCATTACACTAACGGTCATGCAGATGCGAAGAAGGACCAAATTAAAAGAGATGTTAATGTCAAAAGCTATAAAAATATTGATTTATACTTGAATTTTAGAGCTTATGATGAGGTATCGTAAAGATATGGCGAGTTATGGAGTCTAAAAGTGGCAGATAATGCAGTCATGGACACCTCTGTGCTTTTGAGGGTTAATAGATACGGATAGTACAAGTTTTTCCTAAAGTGCCTTGAGCTATGGTAGTTGTTAAGACTTATAAAGAAATAGAGTTACCCATTTAGATCTCAAATAATTGTATATGAGTATTTTGTTTTGTTAATTCTATACAAATCCTAATAAGATGAAAATTTTAAAAGAACTTGATAGACAGATATTTAAAGATAAACTCCAAACTCAAGAAGATTGTTATCGTTTTTTAGCTGAGCTCAAGTGGTCATCAGGTTACAGCTGTAATCGATGTAATTATGAAAAATATATAAAAGGAAAACAACCTTTTAGTAAACGATGCAGTAAATGTGGCTTTGACGAGTCAACAACCTCGGGAACTCTTTTCCATAAGTTAAAATTTGGTATCGATAAAGCCTTTGAAATGCTATATGAAAAATGTATTCCCCGAATCAACCACACAAATTTGTGTGGTACATCAAATAAGAAATACCTATAGATATGTAGTGTGGAGAGATAAAAAAGAGTTCTCTAAAGACATGAAAAACATCTATGATGCTCCCACAAGAGAGGCTGCCGAAGCTGCTTTAAATGATTTTGCTCAAAAATGGGAATCTAAATATACTTATGCCATTAAAGGTTGGAGGGATAACTGGGAAGAACTCATCGCTTTTTATGAATTTCCTGTAGAGATTAGAAAAATTATTTACACTACTAATCTTATTGAAAGCCTAAATGGTAAGATTAGAAAATATACTAAAAAACAAACTCTCTTTTCCTACAGATTAAGCTGTAATGAAATCGACTTTTTTTGCCTTGAGAGAATCAACTAAAAATGGACTATGCCAATTAGAAATTGGGGAATTATACTAAATCAATTTTTGACTATATTTGAAAAAAGGGTTCAACTTTAAAAAAGTTAAACCCTCTATATTTTAAACTTACACACTTTATAGGATAGTGTCGGCAGAAAAGCCAAAAGTATCTTTAAATATGAACTTTCTTTTGTAGCTAGTGTTTTGTTAAACCCTTAAAATCAAAATTATACTAATATATTTCAGTTTTTGTCATGTACTTAGCATATTTTAATTATTGCACCACCAGCTTCTTGTAATGGAAGAATGAATTTATCTAGATTCTTAATACAAAAAATAGACAATAAAGTTTATAGCTTGAATCTAAGTTCTTTAACAATAATCGTATCGATTATCTTCTCAATAATTTTAACCGATGCTTCTACTGGTTCAATATTGGGTGCTTTTTGTTCCTTTTTACAAGCTATAACCAATAGCACTAGCATCAATAAAAAAACAGAATTCTTCATAACTTAAAATGTTTAAACTGTAATTATTTTAAGACCATGTACTGTATGGCGCTTTACTCAACTGTGAGTTATAATATTTAACCTCTCCCGTTACTTCTTTAGCCAACCAATCTGGCTTTGAGAACGTCTCATTTTCAGAATTCAACTCAACTTCTGCAACAATCAAACCTTCATTATCTCCAAAAAATTCATCAACTTCATAAACGTGAGCGCCAATTTTAACTTCGTAACGTATCTTATCTATAACACCTTCTTCAGAAAGTTTTAATAACGACCTAGCTTCTTCTACTGGAATTTCTTTTTCCCATTCGAAACGCGATAATCCATCGCTTGTAGATTTTCCTTTAACAGTTAAAAATCCTTTACTTCCTTTTACTCTAACTCTTACTGTTCTCTCTTTATGCGTATTTAAAAACCCCTGAATAATTTCGGTTTGTTTAAAAGCTTCCTCTTTATATTTTGAAGAATTCACTAAGAATTTACGTTCTATTTCTATCATCAAATATTCCAAATAAAATTTATAACCTTTAAAAATTTAATGATTTAAAAGGCATTTAATCCCTAAATTTACGGTATGTCTGTCGATTTACCAATAAGAAAAATTATTCATGTAGATATGGATGCGTTTTACGCGTCTGTAGAGCAAATAGATAATCCAGATTTAAAAGGTAAACCTATTGCTGTTGGTGGCGGCGGAAAACGTGGAGTTATTAGTGCCGCTAGTTATGAAGCTAGAAAATTTGGAGTAAAAAGCGCCATGTCTGGAAACTTAGCTGCCAAATTATGCCCAGAACTTATTTTTGTTAAACCACATTTTGAACGGTATACAGAGATTTCTAAAAAAATTAGAAAAATATTTTATGATTATACAGATTTGGTTGAGCCTTTATCTTTAGACGAAGCCTATCTTGATGTAACCGAAAACAAAAAAGGAAACCCCAGTGCATCTTTAATTGCAAAAGAAATTAGAGAACGTATTTTTAACGAGGTTGGTCTAACGGCGTCGGCAGGTATTTCTATAAATAAATTTGTTGCCAAAATTGCTAGTGATTACAATAAACCCAACGGGCAAAAAATTGTAAACCCAGAAGAAGTTATTTCCTTTTTAGAAGATTTAGATATCAGGAGATTTTATGGTGTTGGTAAGGTTACTGCTGAAAAAATGTATCAACAAGGTATTTTTACGGGTAAAGATTTAAAAACAAAATCTATTGAATATTTAGGTGCTCATTTTGGTAAATCTGGTCGTTATTATTATTATGTGGTAAGAGGTATTCATAGAGGTGAAGTTAAACCAAACAGAATACGTAAATCTTTAGCTGCAGAGCGTACGTTTAGCGAAAACTTATCTAGCGAAGTTTTTATGCTTGAAAAATTAGAGCATATTGCCGCTGAAATATCACGTAGATTAAACAAAAGTAAAGTTGCAGGAAAAACGGTTACTTTAAAAATAAAGTACAGTGATTTCACTTTACAAACCAGAAGTAAAACACTTCCATATTTTTTAAGTGATAAAAGCATTATTCTAGAAACCGCTAAAGACTTATTATATCAAGAACGTTTAAATAATTCGGTGCGTTTATTAGGTATCTCTATATCTAACTTAAATACTGAAACAAAGAAAAAACCTGAACATAAAAGTGTGAGTGTACAGCTGAAGTTTGGCTTTTGACTTCTTTTAAACTATTAACAACCATCAAGTTGTTATTTAATTTTAGAGATAAAACATTGAAACGATTTTATATCTGTAAAACAGTTAAACGAATCCCTCCAAAAAAACGACATAGTCTAGAACTAAAACATATAGCAAAATAATTATGCCCGCGTTAGCGATTGTAGTGGCATCCTTTTAAACACAAATAAGCAACCAACTGGCTGCTTATTTGTGTTTAAAAGATATTATAGTGTAAAGCGCGACCCTTGTGGTAACGCCCAAATTTTTCTATAAGTTACAAGATTTTATTTCGGTAACACGTAGTGTATTTACCATTCCCTTTTCTTGAATAGGCATTGCTGCTAAACTAATAAGCATATCACCTTCTTCTAGGTATCCTTTTTGACAGGCTATCTTGTTTACATCTTCTATAGTTTCGTCTGTACTTACAAACTTATCATAATAGAATGCCTTAACGCCCCAAAGTAAACTTAAACGCGTTAAAATTTGTTTGTTAGATGTAAACACTAAAATGTCGCATGATGGTCTCCAAGCTGAAATTTGAAATGCTGTATATCCACTATTTGTTAAAGTTGATATAGCACTTGCATTAATTTCGTTTGCCATAAGTGCTGCATGATAACAAATAGATTTTGTTATATAACGGTTTGTACGAATATGTGGCGGTAATTGAGGTACTTGAATTAAATTAGAACCTTCTACACTTCTCAAAATATCTGCCATTTGCTTAATAACTTGCACTGGATATTGTCCAACAGAAGTCTCTCCAGATAACATTACAGCATCGGCACCATCCATAACAGAGTTTGCTACATCATTTACTTCTGCTCTAGTTGGTGTTAAACTATCTATCATAGTTTCCATCATCTGTGTTGCAATAATTACTGGTATTCTTGCTTTTTTAGCACGTAATACTAATTGCTTTTGGATAAGCGGAACTTCCTCTGCAGGAACTTCTACACCAAGATCTCCACGAGCTACCATTAAACCATCACACTGAGAAACTATTTTATCAATATTTTCAACAGCTTCTGGTTTTTCTATTTTAGCAATAATTGGAATTTTGAATTCACTATGCTTTTTGATTAAATCTCTTAATTGCATTAAATCTTCTGCATGACGTACAAAAGATAAAGCAATCCAATCTACTTTCTGACTAACGGCAAAAATAGCATCTTCAATGTCTTTCTCTGTAAGCGCTGGCTGAGATATATTGGTGTTCGGTAAGTTTACTCCTTTTTTAGACTTTAATGGCCCACCTTGAATAACTTTTGCTTTTACTTCGGTTTTTCTATCTGAAGAAACTACTTCAAAAATTAACTTTCCGTCGTCTAAAAGAATACGTTCTCCTGGATTTGCATCTTGAGGAAAACTATTATAAGTCATGTAAACACGCTCTTTTGTTCCTTCAAAACGTTCTCCTGTCGCAAAAATAATTTCATCTCCAGGTTTTACAACCACTTCCTCCTTCATAACTCCAACACGAAGTTTTGGTCCTTGTAAGTCTCCTAAAATAGCAGCGTTATAACCATATTCTTTGTTAAGCTCTCTAATTATATTAATTCGCTCTGTTACATCACTATAATCTGCATGCGAAAAGTTAATTCTAAATACATTCACGCCTTCATCTAGCATTCCTTTTAAAACTTCTTTTGAACTAGAAGCAGGTCCTAACGTGGCTACTATTTTGGTTTTCTTGTTTACTGACATTAGCTAAAAATTAAATTGTCTTTAGACCTCAATTGACATGAGTCAATACTATAGGCTGTTGCTATTTGAGGTATATTTAGTATATTATTAATAATATACTTTTCTTGATTTTCACTTAATTCATTTTCTATTTTCAAAAAATAATTTACCCGCTTTTTTTCTGGTACCAAATTAAATGTCTTGGTTGTTTTATATTCTGAATTAAATAATGATTGTGATTTAGTTTCTTGATATACTTCTTTTACACATATATTAGATACCAAACTCCATGTTATTAGCTGTTTTTGGTCTTCCCAATCAAATATTGAAAATGATGATTTACCACTATCAAAGTCCAAATCACACGATTTTCTTTTTAAGCTTATTCCTAAATTATTATTTAAAAGATAAGCTAATCGATAATCTTCAACAGTACAATGAATTGCAATTAAAGTATCGCATACTTCATCAAAAACATTGTCAAGAATAAGCTTGTGTACAGCCATAACTTATATTATCAGTGTAAATATAATATATTAAATAAATTTTGAAGTGAACTTTTAGTTAATCTTACTTAGAACGAACTAAAACGTTATAGTAAAGTCTACTAAAAAATAGGCTTTATATCATTTTAGAAATACTTTTTTGAAAGGCAAAGTATGCACGTTTTGAAGCTTTTTCTTCGGCTTTCTTCTTTGAAGTGGCTCTAGCTTTGGCTATAATTTTTTTATCTATAGATAATTTCACAGAAAAATGGCGTACATCATCATTTCCTGTATCTTCATAGACATTATAACTAAAAGTTTTCTTTTCTTTTTGACACCATTCAATTAGTAGACTTTTGTAACTTATTACCTTACCTTCTAGCTTTTCTATATCCACATAAGGTATTACAATACGCTGATAAATAAATTTTTCACAATACTTATAACCTCTATCAAGAAAAATAGCACCAACTAATGCTTCAAAAAGATTACCATGAATATTATTTCCAAATTGTCCTGTAGGGATTTTGCTTTCAACAAGGTTTATTAGGTTTAATTCTTTTCCTAATTCATTTAAATGCTCTCTACTTACAATTTTAGATCGCATTTTTGTTAAATAGCCTTCATCTCCACTGGGTACTTCCACATATAAATATGATGCAATTACAGAACTCAGCATGGCATCGCCTAAAAACTCTAATCGTTCATAATTAATAACATTCCCCTTGCTATCTTTTATATTCATAGAACGATGTGTGAACGCCGTTTTGAAATAATCTATATTTTTAGGTTTGAATCCCAATATTACAGTTATTTCCATAAAAAAACTCCCGTTACTTTTAAAACGGGAGCTAAATATGTTGCGAATGTTTTTCATTCGGGATTTAATCTATTTTTTTGAACACTACACAGGCGTTGTGTCCGCCAAATCCAAATGTATTACTCATAGCTACCTTAACATTTCTCTTTTGAGCTTTATTAAGTGTTAAATTTAATTCTGGATCAATATTTTCATCAACCGTTTCATGATTAATTGTAGGTGGCACAATACCGTGCTCCATAGCTAATATAACCGAAATGGCTTCAATAGCTCCTGCAGCGCCAAGTAAGTGACCTGTCATTGATTTTGTTGAATTAATATTAATGTTTTTAGCGTAATCTCCAAAGACTTCTGAAATTGCTTTTAATTCTGCCACATCACCTAAAGGCGTTGATGTTCCATGTGTATTAATATGGTCTACATCTTCCGGTTTAAGTCCTGCGTTTTCTAAACAGTTTTTCATTACAGCAATAACACCAAGTCCATCTGGATGTGGTGCTGTCATGTGATATGCATCAGAAGATAACCCTCCTCCAATACATTCAGCATAAATTTTAGCGCCTCTTGCTTTTGCGTGCTCATATTCTTCAAGAACTAGTGCTCCTGCACCTTCTCCTAAAACAAAACCATCTCTAGTACCATCAAATGGACGAGAAGCTGTTTCTGGACTTTCATTTCTAGTAGATAAAGCATGCATAGCATTAAAACCACCCATACCAGCAATAGTTACAGCAGCTTCACTACCTCCAGTAACCACTACATCTGTATGTCCCAAACGTATAGAGTTTAGTGCATCAAACATAGCATTAGCAGAAGAAGCACATGCAGAAACTGTTGTGTAATTTGGCCCCATAAAACCATGTTTTATAGAGATATTTCCTGGTGCAATATCAGCAATCATTTTAGGAATAAAGAATGGGTTAAATCTTGGAGTTCCATTTCCTGCTGCAAAGTTTAAAACTTCTTGCTGAAAGGTTTCTAAACCACCAATACCTGCACCCCATATAACACCAACTCTAAGCTTGTTAACCTTATCTAGATTTAATTTAGAATCGGCAATAGCTTCATCGGCAGCTACCATAGCATACTGCGCAAATTTGTCCATTCTACGAGACTCTTTTCTATCTATGAAATCGGTAACTTTAAAATCCTTTAATTCGCAAGCAAACTTGGTTTTAAACTTCTCGGTATCATAATATGTTATAGGCGCAGCACCACTTTTACCACTAATTAAGCCTTCCCAATATTCATCTTTGGTATTGCCAATAGGTGTTAAAGCACCTAATCCTGTGACTACAACTCGCTTTAATTCCATAAACTTTATGCTTGTTTACTTCTTACTTAGCTTCTTCTATATAGGAGATAGCTTGACCAACTGTCGCTATATTTTCAGCTTGATCATCTGGAATTTGAATATCGAATTCTTTTTCGAATTCCATTATTAATTCTACAGTGTCTAAAGAGTCTGCTCCTAAATCGTTTGTGAAGCTCGCTTCCGTTACAACTTCGTTCTCATCTACTCCTAATTTGTCTACGATAATCGCTTTTACTCTTGATGCAATGTCTGACATAATCTTTTAATTTTAAGTTTAAATTAGTTGGCAAAAATAAAAAACTTTATTTTTAAAACACACCTTTAAATTAAAAATGTGTTGGTAATTTAATAAAATTACTTTGAAGTATTTTATTAATACCTTCTAATTGTTAATAATTATTCTTTTTTTTGTTCGAATAATATTAACATTATTGTCTGTAAAATGAAACGAATTGTAATTTTTGCGTCCGGAGGCGGTACTAATGCTGAAAATCTAATAAAATTTTTTTACAACAGAGAAAATGCATCTGTTATTCAAGTATTAACAAACAATCCTCGTGCCAAAGTTTTAGAACGAGCAAAAAATCTTAATATAAGTGCCCTATCTTTTAATAAAATAGCCTTCACAAAGACCAATGACGTGCTTAACATAGTAAAAAGTACTAATCCAGACCTTATTATACTTGCAGGTTTTCTCTGGAAATTCCCAAAAAGCATTTTAAATGCGTTCCCTAATAAAGTTATTAATGTTCATCCTGCACTTTTACCAAAATACGGCGGAAAAGGAATGTACGGTATCCGCGTTCATGAAGCTGTAGTTGCTAATAAAGAAACAGAAACCGGTATCACTATTCATTATGTAAATGAACATTATGATGAAGGCGCTATTATTTTTCAAGCTAAATGCCATGTTGATTCTTATGACTCTGCTGAAGATGTAGCTTCAAAAATTCATGAATTAGAAATGGAACACTTCCCTATGGTGGTTGATAAACTATTATCTAAATAAATTACAATTTTTCGCTTTAAGCGGAAGTAAAAAACAAATGGCTTCTAAAAAAAAGAAATATTATACGGTTTGGCAAGGACACAAAATTGGTGTTTTTGAAACTTGGAATGCCTGTAAAAAACAAATAAAAGATTACCCTGGAGCTCAATACAAATCTTTTCCAACTATTGAAGCCGCAAAGAATGCTTTAGAAGGAAATTATTTTGATTTTATTGGAAAAAGCAAAAGCTTTAAAAGCGAATTATCACACGAACAACTAAAAAGAATAGGAAAACCAAATTACAACTCTATAGCTGTCGACGCCGCTTCAAGCGGAAATCCAGGAATCATGGAATATAGAGGTGTAGATACAAAAACAAAAAAACAACTATTTATACAAGGTCCTTTTAAACAAGGCACAAATAATATAGGAGAATTTTTAGCACTTGTTCATGGCTTAGCTATTCTTAAAAAAAATAATAGTAACCGTATACTTTACACAGACTCCAGAACCGCTATGAGCTGGGTGCGAAAAAAAACATGTAATACGAAATTAGAACGAACTAATAAAAACAAACCTGTTTTTGATTTAGTTGATCGCGCTATAGATTGGCTAAAAAACAACACCTATAATACTGTTATTGTTAAATGGGAAACAAAAGCTTGGGGAGAAATCCCTGCAGACTTTGGTAGAAAATAAACTTTATTAATTTCAAAAGGCGCTAAAAAGCGCCTTTTGAATTATTACTAATTGATTCTAAGCAATATCCCTCAATATTTTTTATTTCAATAGTATTAGTAATTTCTTATATTATATTAGACTCAAATATTTTTATAAAGTCACATTAAAAATTTTAATCTCTACTAAAAATTATAGCATAATCATCTTTAAAGATTATAGTTTTAACATCTAAAAAGAATTATATTTGCAAAAAATCATCAAACCTCTTTTATGAGCAAACTAGTTATTGTTGGCACCGTAGCATTTGACGCTATTGAAACTCCTTTTGGTAAAACAGATAAAATTCTTGGTGGCGCTGCTACATATATAGGTTTATCTGCATCTAAATTCAACGTAGATTCATCTATTGTTTCAATTGTAGGAGGTGATTTTCCTCAAGAATATTTAGACTTATTATCAAATAAAAATATTGATATTTCTGGTATAGAAATAGTACAAGAAGGAAAAACATTTTTCTGGAGTGGTCGTTATCATAATGATATGAATTCTCGCGACACATTGGTTACAGAACTAAACACTCTTGAAAATTTCAATCCTGTAGTTCCTGAGAACTATAAAGATGCTAAAATATTAATGTTAGGTAACTTACATCCGTTAGTTCAACAAAGTGTTCTCGACCAAATGACAATAAAGCCAAAGCTTGTTATTTTAGACACTATGAATTTTTGGATGGATTGTGCTTTAGACGACTTGCATAATGTTATAAAAAACGTTGATGTGATTACTATTAATGATGAAGAAGCAAGACAACTTACTGGAGAATATTCTCTAGTTGTTGCTGCAAAAAAAATTCATAAAATGGGACCTAAATATGTTGTTATTAAAAAAGGTGAACATGGTGCGTTATTATTTCATAATGAAGACGTATTTTATGCTCCAGCATTACCTTTAGAAGAAGTTTTTGACCCAACAGGAGCCGGTGATACTTTTGCTGGTGGTTTTGCAGGTTATATTGCTAAAAGCGGAGACACTTCTTTTGAAAACATGAAAAACGCAGTAATCTACGGATCTACTCTTGCATCTTTTTGTGTTGAAAAATTTGGAACAGAACGTATGAAAAATTTATCGGACGAGGAAGTTCATAAACGCTTATTACAATTTAAAGAATTAACACAATTCGAAATAAAATTAACATAAACTAATGCGCTCTTTTACGAGCGTTTTTTTGATTATAAAAATTCCGCGAAAGCAAAAACATTAATAGGTATGAGTGATGCATTAAAACATGAATGTGGAATAGCCATGATAAGGCTTTTAAAACCACTAGAATACTATAAAGAAAAATATGGTAGCGCATTCTATGGTGTAAATAAAATGTATCTCATGATGGAGAAACAGCATAATCGTGGTCAAGATGGTGCTGGATTTGCAAGTATTAAACTAGATACCAAACCAGGAGAACGTTACATTAGCCGTGTAAGATCTATTCAACAACAGCCTATTCAAGATATTTTTGCTAAAATCAACGATAGAATAAACCAAGAACTTACAGATCACCCTGAATATGCAGATGATGTTGATGCTCAGAAAAAAAACATACCTTATGTAGGGGAAGTTTTATTAGGTCATGTACGTTATGGAACTTTTGGAAAAAATAGTGTAGAAAGCGTACACCCCTTTCTAAGACAAAATAACTGGATGCATCGTAATTTAATTATGGCTGGAAACTTTAACATGACAAATGTTAAAGAACTTTTTAGCAATTTAATTGAATTAGGACAGCACCCAAAAGAATATACAGACACCATTACCATAATGGAAAAAATAGGTCATTTTCTTGATGATGCTGTTAGTAAAATATACAAAGACTTAAAGAAGGAAGGTTTTAATAAAAGAGAAGCTTCTCCGCAAATTGCCGAACGTTTAAAGGTTGCTAAAATTTTACGCAGAGCTGCCAAAAATTGGGATGGAGGCTATGCTATGGCTGGACTTATTGGTCATGGAGATTCTTTTGTACTAAGAGATCCAGCAGGAATTAGACCTGCGTACTATTATAAAGATGATGAAATTGTAGTTGTAGCTTCTGAGCGTCCAGTTATTCAAACTGTTTTTAATGTCGATTTTAATGATGTTAAAGAGTTAGGTCCAGGGCAAGCAATTATTACAAAAAAGTCTGGTGAAGTTAGAATCAAACAAATTTTAGAACCTTTAGAAAAAAAATCATGTTCTTTTGAACGCATATACTTTTCTCGTGGTAGTGATGCTGAAATATATCAAGAACGTAAAAAGCTTGGTAAATTAGTTATGCCAAAAGTATTGAAGGCTATTGATAATGATACTAAAAACACTGTTTTTTCTTTTATACCTAATACTGCAGAAACTTCGTTTTTTGGAATGGTGGAAACTGCTGAAGCTTTTATAAATAAAACAAAAACTAATGCCATTTTAAATGGTCAACGTTCACTATCTGCAGAAAAAGTTACTGAGATTTTATCTGAACGTGCAAGAGTTGAAAAAATAGCCATTAAAGATGTAAAACTTAGAACCTTTATTACAGAAGATAGTAGTAGAGATGATTTGGTTGCTCACGTCTATGATGTTACTTATGGCGTTATTAAGCCTACAGATAACTTAGTCATAATAGATGACAGTATTGTAAGAGGTACAACTTTAAAGATGAGTATTTTAAAAATGCTTGATCGTTTAAGTCCTAAAAAAATCATTGTAGTGTCTTCTGCACCACAAATACGTTATCCAGATTGTTATGGTATTGATATGGCAAATCTTGAAGGTTTAGTTGCTTTTAGAGCTGCTTTAGCCTTATTAAAGGATAATAATAAATTCCATATTGTAAAAGAGGTTTACGAGAAATGCTTAACGCAAATTGAAATGGATGATAAACACGTACAAAACTTTGTTAAAGAAATTTACGATCCGTTTACACCAGAACAAATTTCTGATAAAATAGCAGAGTTATTAAGTGACGAAAGCATAAATGCAGAAGTGAAAATAATATTTCAATCTGTTGAAGACTTACATAAGGCTTGTCCAGACCATTCAGGAGATTGGTACTTTACTGGACATTATCCAACTCCAGGAGGAAATAGAGTTGTTAATCGTGCTTTCATTAACTTTTACGAAGGGAACAAAGAGCGCGCATATTAATTAGTAAACAGGTAATACCACTGAGGTTTAACCGTAGTAAACGCGTTTTATCCGTTAAATGAGTATTTCAACTAAAAAATACTCAGATTATGTGAAATAGCTATAAATTAGCATCACCATAATATAAGTAGGTTAAGTTCATGGTAGATTTGGGGCAAAAAAAAGGCGAACATCTGTTCGCCTTTTTTTATGTCTTTTTATTCTATTAAAAAGAGATTTACTACAAACCCAACCTTTTACCCTGTTATTAACCACAACTTCGCTTAAGCTGAAATACAAACCGTTTAGCCAAAAAAATTAACAGTTTTTAGAACACATATATCTTTGAAGAACCATAACATAAGTAAGTTAAGTTTATGGTAGATTTGGAGCAAAAAGGTAAACGTAAGTTCGTCTTTTTCATTTTGTAAACTTTGCTGAGAAATAAATCTTCTTTAATACTATTATAAAGAAATAAAAGCCTTATAAACAGCGTTAATCACTTTAGACATTTTATTCAAATTTAAAGTCTCTAGAATGTCTGTTTTCTTATGATAGTTTTTATTTCTCAAGAAAGCAGTATCTGTAATCATTACTGCACTAAAACCAAATTTCCAATAATTTAAATGATCAGAATAATCTATTGATTGCTTATTTGGCTCACTATCAAAAACAATAGTTTTAATAATCGCGTTCTCTTTGAAAGAACTCCCAAAATCTATTGCAAATTGCTTTTTCTTTGATTTATTTACAACTGTTATAAAATCACCTTTATTACCATAAACTAGTTCTAGTCTAGGGTCTGGATAAAACTGTGAATTTTCTTCATTAGAAAAATATCCAATCATTTCAAGACTTATCATTCCATATACATTAACATCATCTTTAACTAAAGATTTTGCATGAATATAACTTCCCATATTTTCAGTTCTAAAAAAAGGAGGTTCTTCAAGTGTATAAGCAACTAAATCTATTCTGTAATTTAATTTAGTCTTTTTTAACATTCTTGACAATTCAAGCAAACCTACAACACCGCTTGCATTATCGTCTGCCCCCTCTTGATTTCCACAAACATCATAATGAGCACCAATGATAATTCTTTTATTGTTTTCAATACCAAAAGAAGTTATAACATTTTTATACCTTTTTCCATCAACCATATACTCTTGAAACGAAACGTTATCCGACGATTTTATAAATTCAGTTTTGATATAATCTGCTATTTTATTTAACTGATTAATATTTGAATAATTCCTATACTCCTTGGTTTTAGTAATGTTTTTTATATGATTTTCTATTAAATTGACACTCGCCTCTTGTTGAGCGAACCCGTAATTAACAACAACCATTATTAAAAAAATCAAACTATATCTCATATCAATCTATCTAAGAGTTAAAACACTAAAATAAAAAGCCGCTTCTATAAATAGAAACGGCCAGTTATAATTATTATGATAAAACTAATTACTTTGCTTCAGCGTAACGTCTTTCAGCTTCGTTCCAGTTTACTACACTAAAAAATGCTTTAATATAATCTGGACGTCTGTTTTGGTAGTTTAAGTAATAAGCATGCTCCCATACATCAAGTCCTAAAATTGGTGTTCCTTCACAAGCAACTCCTGGCATTAATGGATTGTCTTGATTTGGTGTAGAACAAATTTCTACTTTTCCTCCTTTATGCACACATAACCATGCCCAACCAGATCCAAAACGTGTTGCAGCAGCTTTACTAAAAGCAGCAATAAACTCATCTTTAGATCCATAAGCTGCCTCAATAGCATCTTTTAAATCTCCAGATAAATACCCTTTGTCTTCTGGACTCATTACAGACCAGAATAATGAGTGATTATAAAAACCTCCTCCATTATTACGAACTGCTCCATTATCCATATCTAAATTAGTAAGAATATCTTCAATAGATTTTCCTTCTAAATCTGTACCAGCAATAGCATTGTTTAAGTTATTTGTATACCCTTGGTGATGTTTTGTATGGTGTATCTCCATAGTTCTTGTATCCATGTGAGGTTCTAAAGCGTCATATGCGTATCCTAATTCTGGTAATTCAAAAGCCATAATTTTTTATTTTAAAATATTAGTATTTATTTTTATTCAAATTTACATATAAAACACTTCAATTAAAAATAATTAATTGTTATGAAATCATTGATAGTTTTTATCTTGTATCCAAATATCAGTTTATGGAAAATCAAAATTCTTTTACAATATACAATGCCTCTGCAGGAAGCGGGAAGACATACACTCTGGTAAAAGAATATTTAAAGATTTTATTCAGCTCTAATAATTCAAATCATTTTAAACGTGTTTTAGCAATAACATTTACAAATAAGGCTGTCGCCGAAATGAAAGAACGTATTATTGATATGCTAAAAATATTTTCTGATGCACGTATTTTAAATGACAAGCATGATATGTTCATTGCAATTTCTGAAGATTTACAAATGCAACCAGAAGTTCTTCATAACAAATCTAAAAACCTATTGCAAACTATAATACACAACTATGCAGCTTTTGATATTTCTACCATTGACGGATTTACACATAAACTAATTAGAACTTTTGCATACGATTTAAAACTCCCTATAAATTTTGAAGTAGAATTAGACCAAGACTCCCTACTTAGTGAAGCTGTAGACAGCCTTATTGCAAAAGCCGGAACAAATAAAGAAATCACAAAAATATTAGTTGATTTTGCAATTGAAAAAGCTGACGACGACAAAAGTTGGGATGTAGCTTTCGATTTTAATAAAATATCAAAACTACTTGTTAATGAAAATGATATTCCTTTTATAAAAACCTTAAAAAACAAATCTCTTCAAGAATTTAAAACTCTTAAGTCACATTTAAAAACTGAAATTGCTACATTAGAATCTAGTACTATTGAAATTGCCGAAAACGTTTTAACACTTATTAGTAAATCTGGTTTAGAGTTTAATGACTTTAACAGGTCTTATTTGCCAAAACACTTTAAAAATATAGCTAACAAAAAATTCAGTCTTAACTTTGAAACTAAATGGCAAGAAAACCTTGAAACAGCAACATTATATCCTAAACGTGTTAATGAGGATATTGCATCAATTATAGAACAAATTCAGCCTCAAATAGCCACAGCTTTTTACAGTACAAAAAATGCCATTTTTCAATATAGATTTTTCAATGCTTTTTATAAAAACATCACACCTTTATCTGTTCTAAATGCCATAGATAAAGAGTTGACTACCTTAAAAGATGAGCAAAATAAAATGCTTATTTCAGAATTCAATACAATAATAAGTAATGAAATTAAAAACCAACCAACACCTTTTATTTATGAGCGTATTGGTGAAAAATTTAAACATTATTTTATTGACGAATTTCAAGACACCTCTGTTTTACAATGGGAAAATTTAATTCCATTATTAGAAAATTCATTATCTGCCGAAAACGGAACAACCATGTTAGTAGGTGATTCTAAGCAAGCCATATATAGGTGGCGAGGTGGAAAAGCAGAACAGTTTATAGATTTATTCAATAAAACCGAAACACCTTTTCCAATAATTCAAAATGTAAAAAATCTTGAAGCTAATTATCGCAGTTTTAAAGAAGTTGTTAATTTTAATAATGGTTTTTTTCAATATTTAGCTCATAATGTTTTTAGTGATAAAGATTATGAAACATTATACGATAATGCGCATCAAAACATTTCAAAAACAGAGGAAGGCTATGTAGAATTATCATTTTTAGATTTAGAAAAAGAGGATGATAGAAATGAAATTTTCCCTAAAGAAGTTTATAAAGCCATTAACAAATGCCTCGAGAACAACTATGCCTTAGAAGACATTTGTATAATAGTTAGAAAGAAAAAAGAAGGCGTAGCCGTTGCTGATTATTTAAGCAAAAAAGGCATCCAAATTATATCTTCAGAAACCCTGTTAATTAACAAAGCCCCAGAAGTAGTTTTCATAAATAATTTGCTAAATCTCATACTACACCCTAAAAATAGTGAAGCTAAATTAGACGCGCTAAATTACTTGACAACAACTTTTAATATTAAAAACAAACATGAATTTTTCTCTAATCACGTAAATCTATCTACTACAGAATTATTTAAAAGTTTTGAGAAATTTAATATTTATATAAATAACAATACTCTTTTACAATACTCACTTTATGATATGGTAGAAACCATTGTAAGGTGTTTTAATTTAATACCAGAATCAAACGCCTATGTACAGTTTTATTTAGATATTGTTTTAGACTTTACTCATAAAAAAGGATCAAACCTTTCTGGGTTCTTAGAATACTTTGACAAGAAAAAAGAATCTTTAAGCATTGTATCTCCACAAGGACAAAATGCAGTTCAAATAATGACTATTCATAAATCTAAAGGACTAGAGTTTCCTGTTGTGATATTTCCTTATGCAGATTTAGATATTTATAGAGAATTAGAACCAAAAGAGTGGTTTCCAATAAATAAAGAAAACTACAATGGGTTTTCTCATACATTATTAAATTACAATAAAGATTTTCAAAATTTTGGAGATCAAGGTGCTATAATATATAACAAGCACCAAGCAGAACAAGAGCTAGACAATATTAATCTATTATATGTATCACTAACGCGACCTGTAGAACAACTTTATATTATATCAAAAAACGATAGCGGTTTAAAAGAAGAATCAAAGTCTAAAAAATATTCTGGCTTACTTATCAATTACTTAACCCAACTTGGTATCTGGGATGACGCTCAACTTAACTATAGTTTTGGCAACAAAAAAAGATTAACTGCCCCTACCCCTAGCTTAGAATCTAATAAAACTACACAGCAAGAAAATTTTATCTCAACATCAAAAGAAGATCACAATATTAAAATTGTTACAAACTCTGGATATTTATGGGACACCAATCAAGCTCAAGCTATTGAAAAAGGTAACCTAACACATGATATAATGTCTGGTATCAAAACCCAAGAAGATATTGAAAGCGTTATAACTGATTATAAAAGCAAATCATTACTAACCAATGAACAGGCTAAATCTATAAAAGAGACTATTCTTACTATTACAAATCATCCTTTATTAAAAGACTATTATTCGTCTAACTACACAATACACAATGAAAGAGACATTATTAGTAAAGATGGTATTGTTTTAAGACCGGATAGAATTGTTATTAATAAAGACAACAAAGCAATAATAATAGATTATAAAACAGGAACAGAAGACAAAAAACACAAACAACAATTACAGATATATAAAGATATATTGAGCGAAATGCAAATAGAAACACATAAAAAGTACTTAATTTATATAAATGAAGAGATTTTAGTAAAATCCTTATAGTTTATTTTTTCAAAGAAAGAATTAACAGACAAGCTATAAGATTAACATAAAACCCTAATTATACACTTGTTTAGTCTCTATTCTTTTATGCATAATGGTTCTGAACTACCGATGAATAAACAATATCTTCTTTTTTTTTATATATTTGTCTTTGTTAACAAAATTTAACAACTTACTTTTGTTGACAATTAACACTTAAAATTAAACTTTTGAATATGAAAAATCTTAGCCGATTAATGTTAGCTATGTTGCTTGTACTTGTTTATAGCAACACTAATGCTCAAGACAAAAACAACCCATGGCAAATTACCATTGGTGTAAACGCAGTTGATGCTTATCCTTCTGGGGATGGAGCACTTTTTCAAGGTGGTTTCGCAAGCGACTCTTTTGGAGACGAATTTGCAAACGCTAGCGATCACTGGAACATCCTACCTTCTTTATCAACAATTTCTGTCTCTAAGTATTTAAGTGATGGTTTTTCTTTTGGAATTGCTGGTTCAGTAAATAAAATTGACAAATGGGGAGATATTAGTACTAACCCTGATGTAACTAACGAAGTTGATGATTTATCTTATTATGGTATTGATGGTACAATTAAATATAACTTCTTAGAAGGTAAAACTTTCGATCCTTATTTAGGAGTTGGAGGTGGTTACACTTGGGTTGATGAAATTGGTGCTGGTACTTTAAATGGTACTTTAGGTTTCAATGTATGGTTTAATGAAAACATTGGTTTAACTGTTCAGTCTTCTTACAAGCATGCTTTCGAAGATTATTTAGATACTCACTTCCAACATACAGCTGGTCTTTCTATCAGATTTGGTGGAACTGATACTGATGGTGATGGAATATATGACAAGGATGATGCTTGTCCAAATGTTGCTGGATTAGAGGCTTTTAATGGTTGTCCTGATACTGATGGAGATGGTGTTGAAGATTCTAAAGATTCTTGTCCTAACGAAGCTGGTATAGCTGAGTTTAACGGATGTCCAGATTCTGATGGAGATGGTGTTGCTGATAAAGATGATAACTGTCCTTCAGTTGCTGGTTTAAAAGCTTTAGCTGGTTGTCCAGATTCTGATGGTGACGGTGTTACTGATGTTTATGATAAATGTCCTAAAGTTAAGGGCCCTGCAGCTAACAAAGGTTGTCCTTGGGCAGATGCTGATAATGATGGTGTTTTAGATAAAGATGATAAATGTCCTAAAGTTAAGGGCACTGTTGCTAACAATGGCTGTCCTGAAGTAACTGCGGCTGTTCAAGCAACTCTTAATGATTACGCTAAAACTATCTTATTTGATACTGGAAGATCTTCTATAAAATCTCAATCTGAGTCTGTATTAAAAGATATTATTGGTATCTTAAAAGAATATAATACTGCGACATTTACTATTGAAGGTCATACTGATAGTTCTGGTTCTGATTTACTCAACCAAAAATTATCTGATTCTAGAGCTAATTCTGTAAAAAACTTCTTAACAACTCACGGAATTTCTTCTTCTAGATTATCTGCAATTGGATATGGTGAAACTAGACCAATTGACTCTAATAAAACTAGAGCTGGTAAAGCAAATAACAGAAGAGTTGAAATCAACTTAGTAAAATAATAAAAAGATATATAAACAAAACTGTTTATAAACTTTTAGAAAAACGCTTCGGATATCCGAAGCGTTTTTTATTTTTATAGAATGACAACTTTTATATTTGATGTTCTAAAACATTTACAAAATTCCCAAAGAGACCTTTCTAGTTTAACCTTTGTTTTACCAAGTAAAAGAGCTGGGGTTTTCTTAAAAAATCAACTTGCCCAAGTTACAGAAAAAACCATTTTTTCTCCTACTATAATAAGTATAGAAGAGTTTGTTGAAGAACTATCTCAATTAAAAACGGTTACAAATACCGAGCTTCTTTTTGAATTTTACAACACCTACAGAACTTTAACAAAAGAAAAGGAAAGAGACACATTTGAATCTTTTTCAAAATGGGCACAAATTCTACTTCAAGACTTTAACGAAATAGATAGATATCTAATTCCTCAAGAAAGCATATTTAATTATCTAAGTGACATACAAGATATAAATCACTGGTCTCTTGAACAGGATAAAACCGATTTTGTAAAAAACTATCTATCTTTTTGGAGTAAACTTCATAGCTATTACAAACATTTTACCACAAGCCTTCTAAACAAAAAAATAGGGTATCAAGGTTTAATTTATAGAAAAGCTGCTGAAAATTTAGAAAAATACATTTCTAACAATAACAATAAACAACATATATTTCTAGGTTTTAATGCCTTAAATTCTTCAGAAGAACAGATAATTCAACAACTTTTAGAAAATCAATTGGCAGAAATATTTTGGGATATCGACACTGTTTTTTTTAATAACAAAAAACATGATGCTGCCCTATTTACACGTCAACATAAAAACAATTGGAAATTTTTTGAAAAGAATAAGTTTGAATGGATAACAACCAATTATTCCAAAGAAAAAAACATTTCAATTCATGGGATACCTAAAAACATAGGACAAGCAAAATATATTGGCACCATTTTAAATAACTTAAAAAAGAAACACAACACTTTAAATAACACGGCAGTTATTCTAGGTGATGAAAACCTATTGATTCCTGTTTTAAATTCTATCCCTTCAAATATTAGTGCTTTAAACATAACCATGGGATTTCCTTTGAAATCTATTCCATTAGCTTCTTTATTTGAGCAACTATTCACAATTCATAAAAAACCATCTAATGAGTTTTACCATAAAGATGTTATAAAGCTAATATCACATCAATTTATAAGGCCATTATTTCAAATTGAAGATGTAGATTATGCTTCCAAAATAATTGAAACTATTAGTGATAATAACCTTATTTATTTAACAGCAAATCGTTTAAAAAACATATCTAAAGAAACTGATAAATTAATAGACTTATTATTTAAAAACTGGGAAGCTTCTATAAATTCCTCTTTAAAAAATGCTTCATTATTAATTTTAGAAATTAAAAAGTATCTTGACATTAACAAAGATACCAATCTTCTTTCTCTAGAATATCTATTTCGCTTTAATGAGCTATTTAATGAGCTTTCTAGATTAAATCAAGATTATGATCACATTAAAGACGTATACACATTACATAGTATCTATAAAGAGTTATTAAGCTCTGAAACTTTAGACTTTCAAGGAGAACCACTTCAAGGTTTACAAATCATGGGAATGTTAGAATCTCGTGTTTTAGATTTTGAAACTATTATTATTTCTTCAGTTAATGAAGGCGTTTTACCATCTGGAAAAAGTAACAATTCATTTATTCCTTTTGATGTAAAAATTGAAAATAAACTCCCTACCTATAAAGAAAAAGATGCTGTTTACACCTATCATTTTTACAGACTTTTACAGCGTGCAAAAAATGTTTTCATTCTTTACAATACAGAAGCAGATATACTTACTGGTGGTGAAAAAAGCAGGTTTATAACACAATTAGAACTAGAAGGCATTCATAATATGTCTCATGAAATAGTTGCACCTCAAATACCTATAATAGAACATACTTTAAATACAATAAAAAAAGACAACGATGTTATTAATCGTTTAAAAGATATAGCAAAAAAAGGCTTTTCGCCCTCTTCTTTAACAAACTATGTTCGTAATCCTTTAGATTTTTACTATCAAAAAATATTGAAAATTAAAGAATTTGGTGAAGTTGAAGAAACTGTAGCAGCAAATACTTTGGGAACGGTTGTACATAATACTTTAGAAGATTTTTACAAACCTTTAATTGGCTCATTTTTATCTGTAGATATAATAAAAAAATTAAAAAACAATATTCAAAAAACTGTAACGCATCACTTTAAAGATATTTATAAAGAAGGAGATATTACAAAGGGTAAAAACCTCATCATTTTTGAAATTGCTAAACGGTACGTTTCTAATTTTCTAGATTTAGAAATTGAAGATTTAAAAAAAGGAAACGAAATAAAAATAATAGCCATTGAAGCCAATAACAGAGTGAAAATTGATATTCCAGAAATTGATTTCCCTATTTATTTAACAGGAATGGTAGACCGCGTAGATCAATACAATGGTATTACAAGAATTATAGATTACAAAACCGGTCGCGTAGATCAACCCCAAGTAGAAATTGTTAATTGGGAGGACATCAACACAGATTATAAAAAGTATAGCAAACCATTTCAAATTTTAACTTACGCATATATGATGCAAGCATCAAAAAACATGGATTTTCCTATTGAAGCTGGTATTATTTCATTTAAAAATCTCAGTAAAGGCTTTTTAAAATTTTCAAAAAAAGACAAACCAGGAGCATATGCGAAAAAAAGCTCATTAATTACAAACGAAACTATAGAAGCATTTCATATTGAATTAAAAAAATTGATTATTGAAATTTGTGATGTTAATATAGATTTTGAAGAAAAAGATGTTTAAAAATGAATACAAAACTACAAGCAACAATTCAAGGCAAACATGGTAAGTCTATTCTTGTCGATTCACATTTTAAAAACAATAACAAGCCAAAATCAATTATAATATTTTGCCATGGATATAAAGGTTTTAAAGACTGGGGCGCTTGGAATATTATGGCTGATGCTTTTGCCAAAGAAGACTTCTATTTTATAAAATTTAATTTCTCCCACAATGGGGGCACAATAGAACAACCTATTGACTTTCCAGACTTAGAAGCTTTTGGAAACAACAATTATATTATAGAATTAGATGATTTAGAATCTGTTATAGATTGGATTTTTAATAATAATGACACCAAAATTAATGGGAATCTCAGCGATATAACACTAATAGGTCATAGTAGAGGAGGAGGAATAGTTTTAATTAAAGCAGAAGAAGACACTAGGGTAAAAAAAGTAATCAGTTTAGCTGGAGTTAGTGATTATGCTTCAAGATTTCCAAAAGGAGATCATTTTAATTTATGGAAGGAAACTGGCGTCTCTTTTGTGAAAAATGGACGCACTAAACAAGAGATGCCACACTATTTTCAATTCTACACAAACTTTATTAAAAATAAAGAGCGACTAACAATAAGTAGAGCTGTAAAAAAGCTAGAAACACCTCATTTAATAATCCACGGAGATGCAGATGCGTCTGTTAAAATAGAGGAAGCATATCAACTAAAAAAATGGAATCCCAAAAGCTCTTTAAGCATTATAAAAGATGCAAATCATGTTTTTGGTATATCACATTCTTTGGAAGAAACTACTATTTCGATTCATTTAAACCAAGTAATTACTGAAACAATTAACTTTATAAGAAGCTGAATATGGAATGTCTAATTCTTCACATACTTGTTTTGTGTTGCTTCGGACAGAACTTAATTATACGACTTTTATCTTAAAGAACGAACTGTAATTTCTGTACTGCCTTTTCATGATTCAAAGTTAATTTATGTAATTCTAAATCTCGCACTTATATCTCAAGACTAATATAGTAAGTCCATTATTTAGAACCTTAAATAAAGTATACTATGGAATATCTTTAAAAAAGTGTTTAAAAAATTAAAAAAGGAAAGGCTATATTTTAATGGTCTTTTTAGAATTGCAATATAGAGTAGAATTACTATGCTCTATGCAATTTTAACTTTACAAGTGCGTCAGATTTATTATTCACATCTAATTTGCTATAGATATTTTGTATATGAAAATTAACTGTGCTATGAGAAATAAACAAAGTATCCGCAATAGACTTATATGTAAAACCTTTTGTAAAGAGCTCCAGAATTTCAACTTCACGTTCAGAAAAAATATCATTTTTAGAAAAGATTTCTTGTTTTTCATTTCTCAACATTTCAACTATAAGTTTTGAAATATCTCCTGTTAAAGGAACTCCTCCGTACTCTACAGATAACAAGGCTTGTTTTAGACTATCTTTATTTATAGGCTTAGTAAGATACCCATCTACCTTGTTCTTAATAGAATCTAAAACATAGTTAATATCATCATGTACACTAATAAGAATTATTCTCACAGAATCATCAAGCTGCTTAAACCTTTTAACTCCCTCAACACCGCTCATTCCTGGCATTGAAATATCACTTAATATAATATTTGGATAGGTGTTTTTGAAATCTTTTAAGGCATCATTAACATTCCTGTAAAGCCCTTTTAATACATAACCCTCGAAAGAATTAATGTAATACTCATATGATTCTAATAATATTTCGTCATCCTCTATAACAATGACCCGTCTTTTTAAATCCGTCATAACACCTATATATTTAAATTAAACCAACAGGAATCATGCTCGTTTCATAAACCAATAAATAATCCCATTTATTAGGCTTTTTAACATGTCGAGAGACGTTAAGATTTACTAAGCTACAAAAATATTCATTCTCTAGTTATAAAAACACAACTTTTATAAAAAGTTAACAATGTCGAGTAGGTAAAGGGGAATCTCACCCCTAAACCTCTCACAGAACCGTACGTGATAGTCCCCCATCATACGGCTCTTCAAGACCGAAGCATATATATATATATATATATATATATATGGTTCGGTCTGGAGATATAAGTGCGAGATTTAGAGTTACATAAATTAACTTTGAATCATTACAAAACGAAATAGGACTTACAGTCCATCATTTAAACAAAAAGCAGTATAATTAAGTTATGCCCGAGGTAACACAAAACAGATATGTGAAGAATTAGAGATTCCATATTCAGTATTACACCGTTGGCGAAAAGAATCGCACGATTATGGAAAGAACAGTTTTCCAGGTCGAGGGAAGCCAAAATTGACAGATGAACAAAAAGAAATAGCCCTATTAAAGAACAGTTACAAGATATTTCAGAAGAGCATGAGACATTAAAAAAGGTGGTGAGCATCTTCTTCAAGAGCGACAAGTAAAGTTTAGGTTTATAAAACATCATAAGTTTAAATTTCCTGTTGGGAAGATGTGTAAAGTTTTAAACGTTAGTAGAAATGGCTATTACAATTGGTTAAAGGCTAAAGTTTCAGAACTTTGGTTATATAATCAGAAGCTGTCAGAATTAATCACCATCATTTTTAAAGATAGTTTTGAAAGTTATGGAGCACCAAGAATCAAAATGGCATTAGAGAAGTTAGGACATTCTATTTCTAGACCTAGAGCAGCTAGACTAATGAAAGCAAATGGTTTATTTGCTAGAAGAAAGCGCAATTTTAAGATAACAACTGATAGTAATCACAGGTATTCGGTAGCACCAAACATTTTAAATCAAAATTTTAAAGTATCTAGAGTAAATCAAGTATGGGTATCAGACATCACTTATATAGAAACCAAACAAGGGTGGAGGTATTTAACTGTTATTATTGATTTATTTAATCGAAAAGTAGTTGGCTGGTCTATGAGCGATAATTTAACCACAGAAGATACTATTATTGCTGCATG
>CALKXS010000021.1 GCA_938003745.1 uncultured Algibacter sp. | reverse complement strand
TTTTACACTCATAACTCCATTTACTTTTTATCCAATAATGACTATCGTGAGCACATCTTTTACAGACAACTCCTATTTTATCTCGCTCTGCCTTAAAGTGATTACGACAGGACTCCTCACTATCAGAATGGGCTATAAAACTGAAAATATTCATCCTTATTTTTTTATCTAAAATAAGCCTTTTTTATAATTATGCCTAATTACTGATATTCAATTTAAATATTACGTTTTCTCTTAAATTATATCCAAAAGTGACATATAAGATATGAAAATTGCAATCTAAAAGTAAGATAATATTCAAATAACCGTTATTTTTGCAATCTAAACCTTTAATAGGTATTAAAATGAGTAATGTAGAGGAAAGTCAAAGACAAAAAAAGATAGGAACTGTTTTACAACAAGATTTAGTTGAAGTTTTGCAAAGAGCTGCCACACAGGGTGGTATGCGCGGTGTTTTAATATCTGTATCTAAAGTAAAAGTAACTGCAGATTTATCTGTGGCAAAAGTATATTTAAGCATTTTTCCTAACGATAAAGCCAAAACGCTACTTGAAGGAATAAAATCTAATACGCCTTTAATTCGTCATGAATTAGCTCAGCGTACAAAACACCAACTGCGTAGAATGCCTAATTTAGAGTTTTTTGTAGACGACTCTTTAGAGTATATAGATCAAATAGAAAAATCATTAAAAGGAGAAGAAAACCCTATCACAGATCCGGACTTATTGGATAACAGAAAAAAAGCATAGTTGAATTTCTCCTTATATATAGCAAAACGTTATTTACGCTCAAAAAGCAGTAACAACGCTATTAACTTTATCACTATAATTGCCACATTAGGTATTATAGTTGGTACAGCATCTCTATTTATAGTACTTTCTGCTTTTGCAGGATTAATAGATTTTAGCTTACAATTCACATCCTTAGTAGATCCAGATTTAAAAGCCATTGCCGCAAAAGGTAAATCAATAATTTTAACAGACAGCGATGTTTCAAAACTAAAAACCATAGATGACATCGCGCTTTACTCTAAAATAATAGAAGAACGCGCCATAATTTCGTCTCAAGACATAGAAACCATCATCACTTTAAAAGGCGTAGATGAGCATTATGCTAATGTTGTAAATATAGATTCGGTAATTGATTATGGCAGCTGGTTAGATCAAAAATCAAATCAAATAGTCGTGGGTTTGGGTATTTCAAGTAGCCTTTCTTTTGGGGTATTAGACTACTCTAAAACTGTAAATATATACGTTCCAAAACCTGGAAAAGGACAAATTACCTCCATTAAAGACGCTTATAGCAGTTTAAGAACAGTAAACGTGGGTATTTTTGATATTAATGAAAACCTCAACGATTCTTATATTTTTACACCTATAGGTTTGGCAAAAAACCTTTTAAACTATAAGGATAATCAAATATCTGCCATAGAATTCAAGCTAAAAAATACGGCAGAGCTCAACACGGTTAAAAAACAAATTCAAAACGCATTAGGTAATAAAGTTATTATAAAAGACAGAGAGCAACTAAACGACAAGCTTTATAAAATATTAAACACCGAAGAACTCGCTTTATACCTCATCTTCACACTCGTTTTAATTATTGCACTCTTTAATGTTATAGGCTCTATAATCATGGTGATTTTAGACAAAAAAAAAACTCTAAGTACGCTATTTAATATTGGAGCAACCGTACCAAATATTAGAAAAATATTCTTTTACCAAGGTAGTTTAATGACGCTTGCTGGAGGGTTTATAGGTATTACCATTGGTTTTCTTCTAGTAGCTTTACAACTTTACGGTCCGCAATTATTAAAAGTCTACATAACACCATCAATGGCTTATCCAGTTAGCATCAAATTAGAAAATGTTATTATTGTTTTCTTAACTATTTCTATTTTAGGTATTATCGCCTCAAAAATTGCCTCGGCTCGTATTAATAATAAACTACTAAAAAATATTTAACAAGCTTTTGGGCAAGTTGCCAGAAAAAGGCAAACAGGCTTTCGGCAGTCGCTCTCTGCGAGGAGCTCCAACAAATTCCTCTATCCTTCTTGCAGGTATATTTGCTAATTGTTTTTACTAATTAAAACCATTTTACCAACCAGTATTGGCAACTTACACAATCTTCCTTTTCCCTCTAAAAAACTCAACCAAAGCAATTACTAAAGCACTTGCTCCAAACAAAGGAAAAACAACAGCCAAAACTATTAGTATAGCAATAATACCATAATGCGCTATAAATGATTCTGGCACTTTAGGCGTTCCCCATTTCCCTGCTTCTTTGCGCTTTAAATAAGACACCAAAGCCGCTATAGCCACAAATGCCAATAACACCGCAACAGCCAACATTAAAAGCCAGTTCCAAAATCCAAATTGTCCTTGATGAAATGCCATAAACCACATGCGCCCGCGCATTAAAACACCAACATCTTCCCAATTATGGTTTATTAATTGTTTCCCTGAGTATTGATCGAAATGAAAACGTTTTTGTGCTCCCAAATCAAACGTTGTGTTATAAATGCTATATACACCTTTAGGGTTACTAGGTAAACCAATACTAACTTCGCCTTTTAAATCCATAGATTTCGCCAAAACAACCATTTTATCTAAAGAAATAGCTTCTCCTTTTACTTCAGAATTTAAAACTCTTGCACTCCATGTTTTTGGAACCCCTGTATTTGTAGCCTCTTGTAACCATTTAAAATTACTACCAAAAACATCAGTCCAAGGCATTCCTCCAACCAATATCATTAATAATAAAACAGAAATCCAAAAGCCTAGAGCAGTATGTAAATCTCTAAATAAGGTTCGTTTTCCTTGTTTAAAACGAATTCTAAAAAAACCTTTTACCCCTTCCTTTTTACTTGGCCAAAACACGTAAATGCCTGTGATAATTAAAACAAACATCCAACTTGCTACAAGCTCTACGATTTTAGTTCCAAACTTACCCAAAAGCAACTCACCATGTAATTTTCTAACGGTATGCATGTCTGAATCTTTCGGGCCAATTTTTCCTGAAACCTCAGCTTTATAAGGATTTACATAAACGCTATTTTTATGACTAAACATTCCTGAAGAAAAAGCCGTAGCTTGATTCACTTCAGTAGGCACAGTCATAGTATATGGTGGTTTGTGTAATTCTGGTTTTACTAGTTGCCATTGCTTTTCAAAAGACAAGGCTTTACCCTCAACTTTAACTATTTTTATATAGGCTTGTTTTGGCGCTTCATATTGGTCTTTAAACAAATAAAGACCTCCTGTAATAGCTAATAGAATAACAAAAGGTAAACTTATAAGTCCTGCTATAAAATGCCATTTCCAAAGCCATTGATTTAATTTTCTGTTTTTCATCATATTGAAAAATTAAAAGGCTTCCTAGTAAGTTTTTTTACCATATTGAATCTATCAAAATTAATTAATAGCATAAAAAATATTTTTCAAAATCCAATAATTTCTCTCCCTCCTTACCTGAAGGCAGCCTCTTGATTATTTAAAACTTGTATTTAATCCCAAAATGAAATGCTCTTGGGTTTCCTATAGAATAACTATTTTGGCCTCTAAACCTATTATAACTTGCTCGTGTAGAATACAGTTCATCAAACATATTTAAGGCATGACCCCAAACTTCAAAATGTTTAAATTGATAAGATACTAAGGCGTTAAATATATTATGTCCGCCATAAGTTGCCGTACTAAAAGTACCGTCTCCGTTGTCAATTTGATTTTCAAAACTCGTGTTATATTTACCAACCAATTCATGGGTAAGATTTACTAATAAACCTTTTACAAAATTTGGTTTATAGACAATTTTTGAAGTTCCAGATAATGATGGCGCTGTTTCTCTATCGGTATCAGACAAATCAAATAATGTACTACCCGCATTTGTAGAAAACTCCTCATATCTATGTTTAGCATAAGTACCATTATGACTTATAGTTAATTCTTCTATTGGGTTATATTTAATACCATACTCAATACCATAAGATCTTGTTTTTCCTGCATTAGCATTAAAAAACTCATCATTTACATCTCTTAAAGTCACTAAAGTATTATCACCATCAAGAAGATAAACAGCAACATCTGCTCTTAATTTATTAACGATACTAAAATAAGTTCCTAACTCGTAGTTATCATAATTACTTGGTTTTAAATCAAACACTTCACCGCCAACACCAACTAAACTATTTCTATATAAAGATGATGTTTGTGGTGGTGTAAACCCGTTAGAGTAGTTTGCATAAACACCTAAATTTTTCGAAAAATTATAGTTTGCTCCTATTTTTGGAGACACATTACTATAAGTGTTTTTTGAATCTTGCGGACCACCTATACTAGGAGATAGATTATTATAATCGTACTCAAAACCATCATAACGTAAAGCCGCAGTAAGTTTTAAAGCTTGAGTTGGGTTTATTTCATATTGAAAATAGCCTGCGTAATTAAAAATATCGGCATCATAATTAAGAATATAATCACCTTCATTTAATATAAAGCTTGTATTTCTACCCGTAGCCGTATCTACAATAACATCAATAGTTTCTGCTTGGTAACGTTGTGGCGAAAAATCCGCGGAAGATCCAACAATTAATGAGGAATTAGCAAAATCAAAATCTATTTTATGTTGCAATAAGCCCACATAACTTGTAAACCCGTTGCTATTAAGCTCTCCTGTACCTATACCTGTTAATTGGCGTGTGGTTCTATCTCTTCCTTGTCTTACACGAAACGATGGATTTTGATCCATATCATTCTTTCTATAAGCAAAATTGAAAGTGGTTTTGTTTTTTGCATTCCAGCGTTTATCTAGCGTACTTCTAAAACGAAAAGCAAAAGCAACACGTTCTGTAAAGGTTTGATCGCTTTCAAAATTTCCACCACTATAATCGGCTTCAGATAAAGATCCAGACATATCGGACCTATAATCAATAATATTAAACGAGTTAGTCCAATTTAAAGACGATGATAAATGGTTGACATTTTTAAAGGTTAAAGCAAATTTTTCGTAATCACTATGCTCTATTGGACCTTCTTGTCTTTGAATATATTGAGCACCTAAATAAAAGCCAATGTTTTCTCCTGCGTATTGAGATACTTCAATGTCATATTTTGTTAAACCCATATCATTGATTTGGAAACCTACACCTCCCGTAAAATCTCTTGTTGGGTTTTTAGTTAGAAAGTTAAAACTACCACCAATAGCCTCACTACCATAAATACTTGATGCTGGACCTTTTAAAACCTCAACACGATCAAAAGCAACGTCATTCATTTCTAATAGCGCATTGTGGTTAAATACTGCTGTAGGGCGAATTGGTAAACCGTCTTCTACATATAAAAACAATGATTTTGTTGATATAGGAGAACGTACAGACATCATATGCTGCTCGTTACTTGCTACTCTAGATGTAGACATGATAACACCAGGAACATCATTTACTAATTGGTCAATTCCCAAAGCTTTTGTTTCTGCTATCTCTTGAGCCGAAACTACAGAAATAGATGCTGACACTTCTTTTCGTTGTTGTTTTTCTCTACTTGCCGATATAACAACCTCTTCTAAAAGTTCATCATTTTCAATAAGTATAATGGTGTTTTTTGCTGCTGAAAGTGTTTGCTCTACCGTTGTAAAACCCATGAATTTTACAATGACTGTTTTATTATTTTGAAGCGTGATTTTAAAATTACCGTTACCATCTGAAATAACGGCATTATTTGTATTCGATTTTGATTGAATGGTTGCTCCTGTTAATGGTTGACTATTCTCGTCAACAATTTTTCCTGAATATGTGTTTTGTGTATATGCAAATAAGCTTGCTAAACTTATAGCAAGTGTTAATAGTTGTTTCATCTGTTTTAATTATTTAGATGCACCTATTTTAATACAACCATGTTTATGCTAACACGACCGTATTAAAAATGGAATTATAAAAAATGTAATGTAAAGTCATAACTCACCTTACTTAGTTAAGTAGACTAAATAGGTTTGTTGAACCGAAAAAAGCAATTTAAACTTGCGGAGGAGGGTCTAACTGATCTATAAAAACAGATTTATGAGACTTATAATAAGACCAATTGTTTAAAACTATAGCCTTTTCCTTTTTATAAAAAGAAAAGGGTTTATTTGTTTGAAAATATACGGGTACAAAAGATTCAAATAGAGATATTAAATATGATGTATCTTCAGAAGAATCTGTATTTGTAGCCAATTGTGTTGCCAAATGGCATTTACCATTACATTGAAGTTGTGGCTGTTCTTTATTAACACAGTAGTTTTCAATAATATAATCAATATTTAATTCATAATAAGCCATATAACCCATATTGTATATAGGTCTTAAAGCCAATGCGAAAAATAATATATATGATAAATATACCTTCAATATAAAACGGAACTATGTTATTAATGGCAAAACTAACTTAAAAAGTAATTAAAAAACAGGAAACTAATCAATATTTTATTCTTAATAAATTCTTAACAAATTACGTTTATTGTTGCGTTTTTTTTAATTTTACAGCCATATGAACCTATTTCCCATAAATGCCGGAAACTTTAAGTTAGATGGTGGAGCTATGTTTGGTATTGTACCAAAATCACTTTGGCAACGAACTAACCCTGCAGATGCTAATAACATGATTGATTTAACTGCCCGCTGTTTGCTTATTGAAGATGGTAACCGCTTGACTTTGATTGATACAGGCATGGGAAATAAACAATCTAATAAATTTTTTGGATACTACCATCCTTGGGGTAATTTTAACTTAGATACTTCATTAAAAGCAAAAGGTTTTCATCGTGATGATATTAGCGATGTCTTTTTTACACACTTGCATTTTGACCATTCTGGAGGTGCTATTCAATGGAACAAAGACCGTACTGGTTACGAATCTGCTTTTAAAAACGCACATTTTTGGAGTAATAAAGACCATTGGAAATGGGCTACAGAGCCAAACAATAGAGAAAAAGCATCCTTTTTAAAAGAAAATATAATACCCGTTGAAGAAAGTGGTCGACTAAAATTCACATCTCTTTCAAATGAAACCATTTTAAAAAACTCCGAATTAGGTTTCGATATATTTTTCGCTAATGGACATACCGATAAACAGATGATTCCTATGATACAATATAAAGGAAAAACCATTTGTTTTATGGCAGATTTATTACCAACCGTTGGTCATTTACCTCTGCCTTATATTATGGGCTATGACACTAGACCGCTATTAACCTTAGACGAAAAAGACACCTTTTTAAAAATGGCAGCTAAAAATAACTTTTATTTATTTTTAGAACACGATGCGCACAACGAAATTATTACAGTAAAACAAACAGAAAAAGGTGTACGATTAGAAAACATCTATACTACCGAAGACATATTTAATTAAAAAAATGACTAATTCAAACATTAACATGAGAACAATTAAAACATTAACATTTTCTGCAGTTACTACACTTCTACTTGCAAGCTGCGGAGGTACAGCAGATATTTTATCTACACCTGTTGAACAAATTGATAATACGCCATTAAAAGTTTCAGATTTAACCGAAATTGAAAAACACAACTGGGGACATTTAGACCTTGCAAAAGATACCATTCCTGGAATGAGTGTTGATAAAGCTTATGCAGAAATTATAAAAAACAAAAAAGGAAGTACAGTAATTGTTGCTGTTATTGATTCTGGTATTGATATAGATCATGAAGATTTAGACGGCGTTCTTTGGACTAACAAAGGCGAAAAACCAAATAACGGAAAGGACGACGATAATAACGGATATATTGATGACGTACACGGTTGGAACTTTTTAGGAGATGGATATAATGAACAATTAGAATTTGTTAGAATTTTGGCTAGCGGTGATACTAATAATCCTGATTATGCTAAAGCTAAAGCTGAATATGATGAAAGTTATACCAAGTACACCGGTTATAAAACTAATTATGAGCAAACATTACAACAAGTAACTGCTGCAAATGAAGGTTTAGCGAAACATTTAAACAAAAAAGATTTCACTAAAGCAGATGTTAACGCTATTAAAACAGAAGATAAAACGTTACAACAATATGTTTCTATTGCTAAATATGTTTATAGTTTAGATATGGACACTATGAGTGATTTCGAGAAAGAACTTAAAAACGGATTAGAAAGTATTACAGATCGCTTAAACTATAACTTAAATAAAACATTTAACGGTCGTGTTAATGGTGATGATGCTAATGATATGTCTACTAAATTTTACGGAAACGGAAACGTTAAACCTATAAAGAAAACAGAAAGCCATGGTACACACGTTGCAGGAATAATAGCTGCAGAACGTAACAATGGAAAAGGAGCAAATGGTGTTGCTAATAACGTAAAAATTATGAGTGTAAGAGCAGTACCAAACGGTGATGAGTATGATAAAGATGTTGCTTTAGCTATTCGTTATGCTGTAGATAATGGTGCTTCTATTATTAACGGAAGTTTTGGAAAAAGTTTTTCTCCTCATAGTGAATGGGTACGCGATGCTATTGCTTACGCTGCAAAAAATGATGTGGTATTTGTTCATGCTGCAGGAAATGATAGTAAAGATGTAGATGTTGCTGCTAATTTCCCAGATGATAATATTAACGGAAAAGAAATCTCTGACACTTATATTAGAGTTGGTGCATTAGCGCCTAAATATGGTTCTGGATTATTAGCTGGTTTTTCTAACTACGGAAAAAATAATGTAGATGTTTTTGCTCCTGGTGCTAAAATATATTCTACAACTCCAGAAAATGAATATGATACTAAAGGAGGAACATCTATGGCTGCTCCTGGTGTTGCTGGTGTTGCTGCTTTAATTAGGTCTCAATATCCTAAATTAAAAGCATCACAAGTAAAACAAATTATTATGGAATCTGGTTTAGCTGTTCCTTCAAAAGTAGTTGTTGGTGGTGATACTAATAATGTAAAGCCTTTTAAAGATGTTGTGAAGTCTGGAAAAATAGTTAACGCATACAATGCTTTAATTATGGCTGCGCAATTATCTAAATAAGATACAAAACATATGAAAAAAATATTCCTATACTTATCTGGTGTAACCTTTTTGTTAGCTTCATGTAAAACGACTAATCAAACGGTAGCTACACTATCTGTTCCGTCTGTTCCTTCAACACAAAAAGCGTCTTCATATTGGCAACAACATGTAGATTATAAAATGGAAATTGATATAGATGTAAACACATATCAATACAAAGGAAAACAAGAGTTAATATACACTAATAACTCTCCAGATGTATTAACAAAAGTATATTATCATTTGTACTATAATGCCTTTCAACCTGGTAGTGAGATGGATGTTCGCTCACTAACTATTGCAGATCCAGATAAACGTGTAGGTGATAGAATTAGTAAACTTAAACCTAATGAAATAGGGTATATAAAAGTAGCTTCATTAAAACAAAATGGCGCTAAACTTAATTATGAAACCGTTGGTACTATTTTAGAAGTTGAATTAGCAAAACCTATTCAACCTGGCGAAAAAGTAACTTTTAATATGATTTTTGATGCTCAGGTGCCTGCGCAAATTCGTCGTACTGGTAGAAATAGTAAAGAAGGTGTTGCACTATCTATGTCACAATGGTATCCTAAACTAGCCGAATATGATTTTGAAGGTTGGCATGCCGATCCTTATATTGGAAGAGAGTTTCATGGTGTTTGGGGTAATTTTGATGTCAAACTTTCTATTGATAAAAACTATGTTGTTGGAGGTTCTGGCTATTTACAAAACCCTAACGATGTGGGTTATGGTTACGAAACGGGAACTGTTAACAAACCAAAAGGAAACAAATTAACATGGCACTTTAATGCGCCTAATGTACATGATTTTACTTGGGCTGCAGATCCTGATTATATTCACGATACAAAACAAGTTCCAAATGGTCCAAAACTTCATTTTCTTTATAAAAATAATTTAGATAAAGAACACCTTAATAACTGGAAAAAAATGCAGCCAAAAACTGTTGAATTGATGCAGTATTATAGCAAAAACATTGGAAAATATCCATACAAACAATACTCTATTATTCAAGGTGGAGATGGAGGTATGGAGTATGCTATGTGTACTTTAATTACAGGGAAACGAACTTACGGAAGTTTGGTAGGTGTTACTGCTCATGAAATGGCACATACATGGTTTCAATTCTTATTAGCTTCAAACGAAGCAAAACATGAATGGATGGACGAAGGTTTTACAAGTTATGTAAGTGATCATGCTATGAATGATATTTTTAAAGAAAAGAAAGATAATCCAGCTTCAAGTGCTTATGGTAATTATTTATACTTAGCAAAATCTGGAAAAGAACAACCACTTACTACACACGCAGATCGTTATCACCTTAATCAATCTTATGGTATTTCGGCTTACAGTAAAGGCGAAGTTTTTATGGCACAATTAGGTTATATTATTGGAGAAGATAATCTTAAAAAAACCATTAAAAAATACTTTAATGATTTTGCGTTTAAACACCCAAAGCCTCTTGATATTGTTCGTACTGCCGAAAGAATTACTAATTTTGAATTAGATTGGTATTTAATGGATTTTGGTCAAACAACTAATACTATTGATTATGGAGTTAAGTCTGTAGAAAATAATTCAATAACTTTAGAACGTATAGGTTTAATGCCAATGCCTATAGATTTAAAAGTAACCTATGTAGATGGTACAATCGAAGATTTTTATATTCCGTTACAAATGATGCGTGGTGAAAAACCAACATTATCAACCATTATAAAAGATTGGGCTTGGGCGTATCCTACTTATACTTTTGAAACAAAAAAAGCAGTTAAAAGTGTTCAAATTGATCCAACAGAGATGATGGCAGATATTGATAAAACAAATAACAGCAAAAAATAAAACAACTTTATAAGCTACATTAAACCTTCTTCACGAAAATGAAGAGGATTTATTTTTTTGAAGACAATCGTAATTAATAATTTTCGAAAGAAAAACCAATCAACTCTCCATACATTTATTTTTTTTAATACCTTTACAAAGTAAACTTTAGGGGTGTTCGTTAAATCGGACTGAGAAAGACCCTTTGAACCTGATGCGGTTAGTACCGTCGAAGGGAAAAGTTGAAAAACACATTGTAATATGTGTTTACAGCATTTCTATTTTATATATCGTAGTCTCGATTATATATAATTATTCAAAGTTTTTTACCTCTACGCTTTACAGCATATTTAATATACTGTATATGATAGCTATTAGCGTCAACGAAAAAGAGATTCTGCTTAAACCAAACACCAATATACTGGAGTTATTACAACACCTTAACTCTCCATTAAAAGGTATAGCAGTTGCAATAAATCAAAACATTATTCAACAATCTAATTGGGAAACACAACAATTAGAAAATCAAGACCAAGTTTTAATAATTCAAGCCACTCAAGGCGGATAATTCTAGCCTTTAGCTATTGGCCACTGGCTTTTAGCAAAAAAAACAAATACTAATTGCTAACAGCAAAAAGCTTAAAAAATGAAAAGTAAAGACACTGCACCAAAAGAAGGACAGATTACTAGAAATCCTTTTCCTAATTCAAAAAAGATCTACGTTCAAGGAAAAATACATCCGCAAATTAAAGTAGCAATGCGTGAGATTTCTTTAAGTGATACAACAGATTCTCTAACCAAAAAGAAGACTCCAAACGAGCCTATTACCGTTTATGATACTTCAGGCCCCTACACAGATCCTAACAAAAATATTAACGTACATAATGGTATAGAACGTATAAGAGAGCAATGGATTTTAGACCGAAACGATATTGAGCAATTAGACAGTTTTTCATCCGAATATTGCAATGAACGTTTAAACAATCCTAGTTTAGATCACATGCGTTTTGGGCACCTTAAAAAGCCGTTAAGAGCCAAAAAGGGACAAAATGTAACCCAATTGCACTATGCTAAAAAAGGTATTATTACTCCAGAAATGGAATACATCGCTATTCGTGAAAATCAGCGCATTGACGAAATGACCGAAATTAGAAAGCAACACAAAGGCGAACATTTTGGAGCATCCATTCCAGATAAAATAACACCAGAATTTGTAAGATCTGAAGTTGCAAGAGGTCGTGCCGTAATACCATCAAACATAAATCACCCAGAAGCAGAACCTATGATTCTAGGTCGTAACTTCTTAGTAAAAATAAATGCCAATATAGGTAATTCTGCAACCACTTCATCTATAGAAGAAGAAGTAGAAAAGGCTGTTTGGGCTTGCCGTTGGGGAGCAGATAATATCATGGATTTATCTACCGGACAAAACATTCATGAAACCCGCGAGTGGATTGTACGTAACTCACCAGTACCCATTGGTACCGTGCCCATTTACCAAGCCTTAGAAAAAGTAAATGGTGTAGCCGAAGACTTAACTTGGGAAATTTTCCGTGATACATTAATAGAACAAGCCGAACAAGGTGTAGATTACTTCACCATTCACGCTGGTGTATTGTTACGTTATGTCCCTATGACAGCAAAACGTGTTACAGGAATAGTATCTCGTGGTGGTTCTATTATGGCAAAATGGTGTTTAGCACATCATAAAGAAAGTTTCTTATACACACATTTTGAAGACATTTGCGAAATATTAAAATCTTACGATGTTGCCTTCTCTTTAGGCGATGGTTTACGCCCAGGATCTGTTGCCGATGCTAATGACGAAGCCCAATTTGCAGAGTTAGAAACCTTAGGTGAATTAACACAAATTGCTCGTAGACATGACGTACAGTGCTTTATAGAAGGACCAGGTCATGTACCCATGCATATGATTAAGGAAAATATGGAAAAACAAATTGAAGTTTGTGACGAAGCTCCTTTTTATACCTTAGGCCCTTTAACAACAGATATTGCACCAGGTTATGATCATATAACATCAGGAATTGGAGCGGCTATGATTGGTTGGTACGGTTGTGCCATGTTATGCTACGTAACACCAAAAGAACACTTAGGCTTACCCAATAAAGAAGATGTACGTGTAGGCGTAGTCACTTATAAATTAGTAGCACACGCCGCCGATTTAGCCAAAGGACACCCAGGATCACAGCACAGAGACAATGCTTTAAGTATGGCACGTTTTGAATTCCGTTGGGAAGATCAATTTAATTTAGGACTAGACCCAGAACGTGCTCGTGAATATCATGACGAAACCTTACCAGCTGCAGGTGCAAAAATTGCACATTTCTGTTCTATGTGCGGGCCAAAATTTTGTTCCATGAAAATATCTCAAGAAGTTAGAGATTTTGCTGCCGAAAACGACATTGTTGATAACGAAGTTATAGCAAAAGGCTACGAAGAAAAATCGAAAGAATTTAAAGCTAAAGGATCTGAAGTATATTTGTAAAATAATTAGGAAGTTCCCCCGCTTAAAAAAAGCGGCGGCGGGCTTTTCGCTGTATCTTTTTTAAGAAAAATAAAAAAGGATGCCGCTTCAATCCCTAACTCAAAAAAAATGATAATCGTAATAGCACCCGAAAATGATGTTCCAAATGAAATTGAAATACTAAACCTGTTATTTCAAGAAGGTTTACAATACTATCATTTTAGAAAACCACATAAAAACTATGAAGAACATGTTGCCTATTTAAAGCAAATAGACAAACAATATCATAATAGAATCGTGGTGCATTATTTTCATGAATTAATAAACCAATTCAATTTAAAAGGGATTCATTTTCAAGAACAAAAACGAATAGATCACATAGATAATCCTGGACAATATTTTAAAGGACTTAGCATGTTTGGTAAAACCATAAGTTCTTCATTTCATGAACCTAAAGATTTAGAAAACTGTTATTTTGAATTTGATTATCATTTACTAAGTCCGGTATTTTCGTCTATATCAAAAGTAGGTTATAAAGGTCGTGGTTTTGATGTTAATCATATTGATAAAACGGTTATTGGTATGGGCGGCGTTACCACAGAAAATCTTTCAGAATTCGATAAACTAGGCTTTAAAGGTGTTGGCGTTTTAGGAGGAATTTGGAATAATAACGAACCTATTGAAGTTTTCAAAAAAATGAAAAATCACTTTAAAAATTTGTTGTAACCTTGAGTACAATTAAAAGGTCTTGAAAATTGTAAAACCTCATAGGTTTCGACTCCGCTCAACATAAACATCAACTAACAAGTTCAGAATTATAAATTTAAATAATGCAAAACGATAAAAAATACATATTAACCATTGCAGGTCATGATCCTTCTGGAGGAGCAGGTATTACTTCAGATATTAAAACATTTGAAGCACATGGATTATATGGATTATCTGTTTGTACAGCAATAACTATTCAAAACGACACTCATTTTAAACATTGCGAGTGGATACCACTCCAAGTAATTATTAATCAAATAGAAACTCTTTTTGAACGTTTTGAAATTTCAGTCGTTAAAATTGGCATCATTCAATCTTGGAACGTTTTATCATTAGTATTAGATACATTACATGCTTTAAATTCCGAAGTAAAAATAATTTTAGATCCCATAATAAAAGCTACTGCTGGTTTTGATTTCCATAGCACCGAAAATCAAAACATTTTGGACAAAATATGGACAAAATGTTTCATTATTACACCCAATTACGACGAAATAAAAGGTTTATATCCCAATTTAGATACTCAAAACACCATAGAACACATTAGTACCTTAACAAATATCTATTTAAAAGGCGGGCATAGACTAGACAAAAAAGGATGGGACGCCTTATATTACAGCAAAATTGTAATGATAAATATTCCTCCTGTAACCAAAATAGTTTCAGAAAAACATGGAAGTGGTTGTGTTTTATCTTCCGCTTTAACGAGCTATATTTTATTAGAACAAAACTTAGAAGATGCTTCTAAAAACGCAAAAAATTATATAGAAAATTTTCTAAATAGTAACGATTCATTATTAGGAAATCATAGTTATAAAAGCATTCTAAACTACTCAAATTCTTAATTCCAAAAAAAGAAAAAAATGACTATACCAAAACTACATTATATATCGCAAGGCGCATCACCAAAAGAACATATAGAAAACATTCAAAAAGCATGCACATCTGGAGCCGAATTGGTACAACTGCGTTTAAAAAATGTTTCGGAAAAAAAGATTTTAAAACTAGCTACAGAAGCAAGAGAAATGACGTCTCATTTTCAAACGAGATTGATTATTAACGATCATTATAAAATAGCCAAAACTGTTAAAGCAGACGGTGTACATTTAGGAAAAACAGACACCTGCCCTACCATAGCTAGAAAACATTTGTACACTTGGCAAATGATTGGTGGAACAGCAAACACATTGCAAGACTGCGAAATATTAATTGAAAAACAAATCGATTATATTGGTTTAGGTCCTTTTAGAGTTACAACAACTAAGAAAAATTCAAGTCCTATTTTAGGTTTAAATGGCTATACAGCAATTACCGAAGCTTTAAAAACAGAAACTCCAATTATTGGTGTTGGAGGCATAACATTAGAAGATGTTACCGACATACTAGACTCAGGAATTTCTGGAATTGCCGTATCTGGAGCAATCACTCTAGATTTTAATAGAATAAGAACATTCAACGAATTACTAAACGCCTCTTCTACTCAAGAGCAACGCCATACATTTAAATAAACATTTTTTAGACTTTAGCAAACAGCTAAAAACAAACAGCCAAAAGCTTTAATTATGAACGATATTTTAAAAATAGCAGATAAAGAATTCGGTTCAAGACTGTTTACAGGAACAGGGAAATTTAGCTCAAATACGTTAATGTCTGAAGCTTTAATAGCATCAGAAAGTGAATTAATTACCGTAGCATTAAAACGTGTTGATGTTGATAATGAACAAGATAAAATGCTACAAAATATTTTACGTCCAAACGTAAATTTACTACCAAATACATCTGGCGTTAGAGATGCTAAAGAAGCTGTATTTGCTGCCCAATTAGCTCGTGAAGCCTTAGAAACCAATTGGATTAAATTAGAAATTCATCCAGATCCTAAATATTTATTACCAGACCCTATCGAAACGCTTAAAGCTGCCGAAGCATTGGTAAAACAAGGTTTTGTTGTGATGCCATATATTCACGCAGATCCTGTTTTATGTAAAAGACTTGAAGATGTAGGCGCACAATGTGTTATGCCTTTAGGTGCGCCAATAGGCACCAATAAAGGTATAAAGACCATAGACTTCTTAGAGATTATTATAGAGCAAAGTAACGTGCCTGTTATTATAGATGCAGGTATTGGAAGTCCGTCACATGCTACATACGCTATGGAACTTGGTGCCGACGCTGTTTTAGTCAATACAGCCATTGCCGTATCTCAAAACCCTGTGCAAATGGCAAAAGCTTTTAAAATGGCTGTTAAAGCAGGACATATAGCCTTTAATGCCAAATTAGCATCGGTAAAAAAACACGCAGAGGCTAGTAGTCCGCTAACCGCTTTTCTTAATTAATATTAAATGTCATTTCGAGAAACAAAACAATCTTTTTATTAACCAATACACTTAATAAACAGATTACTTCACTATTGTTCGTAATAACGTAAACATTTTACTTTTAACCAAAAGCTTAAAACAATGTCTTTTAAAAACACCTTTGACACCTACGATTGGGATACTTTAGAAAAAGAAATTTACACCTACACTTCTCATGATGTTAAACAAGTTCTTGATAAAGAAAAAATTGATTTAAACGATTTTAAAGCTTTAATTTCTCCTGCTGCAAAACCTTTTCTTGAAGAAATGGCACAACGTAGTCACGCCATAACAAAAAAGCGATTTGGGAATACCATACAAATGTATGTGCCCATGTATTTATCTAACGAATGTCAAAACATTTGCACTTATTGCGGGTTTAGTATGACTAATAAAATACCGCGTAGAACATTAAAGGATAAGGAAATTTTAAAAGAGGTTTCTTTTTTAAAAGCCAAAGGTTATGACAATATTTTATTGGTTACTGGTGAGGCTAATAAAACTGTTGGTATCTCTTATATTAAACATGCAATAATATTAATTCGCGAGCATTTTTCTAATATTAGTATTGAGGTGCAACCGCTAGATCAAGATGAATACGAACAACTTATTGAATCTGGTTTATATGCCGTATTAGTATATCAAGAAACGTATCATAAAGCGACTTATAAAATCCATCACCCTAAAGGGAAAAAATCAAATTTCGATTATCGTTTAGACACGCCAGATCGATTAGGGAAAGCAGGAATTCATAAAATAGGAATTGGTGCTTTATTTGGTTTAGAAGATTGGCGTGTAGATAGTTTTTACACCGCACTGCATTTAAAATATTTGCAAAAAACCTATTGGAAAACAAAATACTCTATTTCGTTCCCTAGGTTAAGACCACATCAAGGAGAAGTGCAACCAAAAATTGAAATGACTGATTCTGATTTGGTTCAACTTATTTGTGCCTATCGCCTACTGGATGAAGATGTAGAACTTTCTATGTCTACTCGAGAAAGTGAAACGTTTAGAAACCATATTATTAAATTGGGTATTACGTCTATTAGTGCTGAATCTAAAACAAACCCTGGTGGTTATGCCGTTGCTCCAGAAACTTTAGAACAATTTGAAATATCTGATGAACGCGATACGAACGCCATTAAAGAGATGATTAAAAGTCAAGGTTATGAAGTGATTTGGAAGGATTGGGATAAGAATTATTTGGTGATTGAATAAGTTTATTTAAATTAACAAAATGTCATTATGAATTTATTTTAGTGTCTCATTATTTTATGATCATTAAAGTTTATGCGATTCTAAAACAAGTTCAGAATGACGCACTCTATAAAATTTTTCAGCCTTAAAAAACTTTGTAACATTTTAAGATAGGTGGATTCAAGTCATAAAGGCAACACTAGAGTTTTGAATTATAAATTCATTAAACTTTTCATTAGGTGTTAAGAAGTTATATCTTTTTTTGGGTCTATTATTTAATTTTTCAACCGCATCATTTACCTGTTGGATTTTGATGTTATCAAAGTTAGATTTTTTTGGGAAATACTATCTTATTAAGCCATTTAAATTTTCGTTTGCTCCTCTTTGCCAACTTTGGTAGGGCTTGGCAAAGTAAAAATCGATATTTAATTCTTCTGCTATAGCTTTATGGTTGGTAAATTCTTTTCCATTATCTGAAGTAATGGTATG
>CALKXS010000020.1 GCA_938003745.1 uncultured Algibacter sp. | reverse complement strand
AATCTTTCCTTTTTCTCTACTATTTCAGGGCGTTTTTCTATATCAACTCTACCTGGTATTTGTCCTCTTTTAGTGTTGATATTCCCTCTTTTCTGATAGCGTTTCCTCCGAGTTCTTAAATGCTTGTAGAGCACTCCACCTTGCTTTTTGTCTTGCCAAATAAATTGATAAATTCGCTCAAGGCTAACACAAGGGACATCGCATATTTTAGAATACCCAACAATCTGTTCTGGGCTATAGGCTTCTTTAATCCATTGAGTTATAAAATCTCTGATTTCTTGAGTCAAACGAATCGATTTAGGCTTATTGGCTTGCCTTTGGTGGTATTTTTTTTGAGCTAAGTCAACCTGATAAGCACCACTTCTTTGGTCTGAATTTCGTTGTAATTCTTTTGAAATAGTAGATTTGTGAACGCCAATACTTTTGGCTATTTCTGTAAAATAACTTCCTTGCTTTTGCAAATGGTAGATCTCATATCTTTGATGTCATTCTAAATGGGCCATTATTTTCAAGTTTTTGCGACCTAAAAATATAACCTTTTAGTACTCTTTACACTTTTTCATTTTGCATAGGCAAAATGAAAAAGTGTGAAGAGTTTTTTTATAACAGTTAAAGCTGTTGTGTTTATGACTTGACAATGGATTTTTATTAAAGCTATTTATAGCTGCGTTAAGTTGCATAATATGAAAAGATTATATTATTGTTATTCTACTTGAGATAGGCTTATATTCTATTCTAAATAGTAGTGATTTAAGTTTGATTAACACTTCGTTTATAAAACACGAGTTTTTAGTTGGCTAAATGGTTTTTTAATTGTGCTAAGTTGAAATCTTATTCTCTATAAATGTTTTTTGATCCTCCTTTTATGAGCTTTACAGTAAAATGTATTTTATTTTTTATTCAATATCTTTTTGCTATTTCATTTTTATAACAAGGAAGAGTGTACGTCTATTTAGTTTGTGCTCCTCTTCTGTACAGCGAATAGAATCATCACATTTATTAGTTAAATTCTCCTCACCATAACCATTGTACTCTGTTATCCTAGTAGGAGAGATGCCTTTAGATATTAAATATTTGTACGTTGAATTAGCTCTTGCAATAGATAATTTTTTGTTGTATTCTTCATGCCCCCTGGAATCTGAATAAGATTCTATTTTGATTAACATGTCTGGGTAAGTTTCTTGCATTAAATTAACAATTTTATCTAACTCTTTGGTACTATCATTACTTATTTCGTATTTATTATAATCAAAATAAATTGGATATAACTCATTAATAGGAATTATTTCTTCAATTACCAGATCTATAGCTATATCTGCAGTAATACTTTTTATTTTTTCATCAATCACTTTAGAGCTAATTGAAACTATTTTATCTTCATAATCTTCTTTTTTAATGCTTAGAGTATAGTATGTATCTCTATCAATATTTATTTCATAGTGACCGTTTTCGTCGCTTTCAACGAAAGCAATAATATTATTATCTTTATCTAATAAAGTAATTACAGCTTCTTTTAATGGTTTATTAGTTTCAGGGTTTATAACAGAACCTTCAACTATTAATTGAGGAATTCTATCGTAACTGTAAATATCATCATCTCCTTTTCCTCCATCTCTATTTGACGAAATATAGCCACTTAAGCCATCTTCATTCATAAAAAATGAAAAGTCGTCTTTATTAGAGTTTACTGGAACACCTAAATTTAAAATGCTTATAATATCATTTTCTTTGTTACTAACTGTTCCATAAATATCTAATAAACCAAGTCCTAAATGGCCATCAGAAGAAAAGAATAATACATTTTCGCTGTTAACAAAAGGAAATAATTCATTTTTGTTAGTGTTTATAATGTTTCCTACATTTATGGGAGTCCCATATGAACCATTAGTATTAATATCTACGTAGTATATATCAGAACCTCCAATACTACCAGGCATATCTGAAGCAAAATATAGTTTAGAACTATCTTTGTTTAAAGCAGGATGACCTGTTGAATAATTATCATTATTAAATGGTAATTCTTCAATATTTGACCATTTATTATCTACTAATGTAGCTTTATATATCTTTAAATTACTGTAACCATTTTTGTCTTTTCCTAGAGTATTTTTGCTATAATTATTTCTAGAGAAAAACATAGTTTTTCCATCTTTAGAAATTGTTAAAGGACCATCATGATAAGTTGAATTGACATTGCCCTTTAATCTCGATTTATGATGAATAATAGTATCTGTTTCTTTATCTATTGCATATATATCTAAAAAAGGTTTTTCATTCCAGCCATAAACATGCTTTGTTAAAATTCCAGAATTAGCAGTAGAGGTAAAGTATATTTGGTTATTATGTTCTATAGCTCCAAAATCACTTAATTCAGAATTAAATTTTACATCATTTAAAAAGTAGTTTTGTTTGGTGTTAAAAACAGAGGTAATAAAATTGGCATCTTTTGATAAGTTGTTATCAACAAGAACACCTCCCGCATCTTTAAATTTTTTCATCCATTCTCTGTAGCCTTTGTAATCTTTTTGACCTCTTAAAGATTGAGCGTATTTATAAAAATATTCAAGAGGAACATTGTCTTGAGCTACAGCTTCCTTATAATATAGAGAAGACATTTCTGTATTTCTCATATATGCATAACAGTTTCCTAATTGCCTAGTTGCATATGCGGTATTAAAGTCTTTTGCTATTAGTTCTTCATACACTTGAGATGCTTTAACAAATGAAAACTTATTAAATAAATTGTTAGCTTTCTTTTGTAAACTTTGTTGCGCAAATACCATAACGTTTGTTATTAGTATTGCGCAAATTAGTAAGTGTTTTTTTGTTTTCATGAAGGACATGTATTTTTACACAAATAGGTTAGTTTGTGTTTTTAATTTTATTCCATTTTTACAACAATAAACTTTGTACGTCTATTAAGTTGGTGATCGTTTTCTTCACACTTAGACCCATCTTCACATCCATTTGTTAATTGGCGTTCACCAAAACCTTTATGTTCTGTGATGTGAGCTACATTTACGCCTTTAGATACTAAATACTCATAAGTAGCATTGGCTCTATCAATAGATAATCTATCGTTATATGAAGTTGTTCCTCTAGAATCTGTATGAGATTCAATTTTGATAACCATATCAGGATAATCGTTAATCATTAAATTAGCAATTTTATCAAGTTCTAAGGCTGCTTCTTCTCTAATATTATGACTGTCATAATCAAAATAAATATTATTTAATTCAGCTAAAACAATTACGTTTTGTACTGGATTAAGTATAAGATTAGCATCAATTGTAGACTCAATACTTTTTAGGTTTTTAGTAGAGAACTCTCTGTAATCATCAATGTATTTGTCTTGAGTTCCAACAATTTTATAATCTTTATTTCTATCAATATTTATTTCGAAATAGCCTTTGTTATCAGTAACCATAGTAGCTATTTCATTATTTTGATCGTCTAATAATTTAATAACAGAATTTGGAACTGGTTTTGTGTTAATAGCATCAGTAACAACTCCTTTTACAAACATTAAAGGTTTTCTGTAAAAACCGTATATATCGTCACTTCCTCTGCCACCTTTTCTATTAGACGAAAAATAACCTGTAACGCCATCTTGATTCATAAAAAAAGAGAAATCATCTTCATTTGAATTGATGGGTACTCCTAAATTTACATAATCTACTATTTTATCATTTTCATCAGTGATGGTTCCGTAAACATCTAATAACCCTATTCCTAAATGGCCATCAGAAGAATAGAATAAAGTACCTTCATTATTAATAAAAGGTGTCCCTTCTGTTTTTTCAGTATTTACTACATCACCAAGATTTACAGGAGTACCAAGAGTACCATCAATATTTATATCTACCATGTAAATGTCTGAACCTCCATATCCACCAGGCATATCAGATGTGAAATATAATTTATTGTTATCTTTATTAAGAGCAGGGTGTTGCGTTGAATATTCTTTATTGTTAATTGATAGGTCTTCAATGTCTGTCCATAAACTATCTTTAAGCGTTGCTTTATAAATTTTAACGTTGCTAATACCTTTTGCATCAGTTTCTTTACCTGACTCATTAGTATTATTTCTAGAGAAATACATGGTTTTTCCATCATTTGTAATGGCCACAGGACCATCATGATATATTGAGTTTACGTCCCCTTTTACTTTGTAAGTATGGTCTACTTGCTTTTTAGTGTCTTTATCTGCGACATAAATATCTAAAAATGGTTGTTCATTCCATCCGTATAAACGTTTAATAGTAACACCTTCATCTCTAGCAGAAGAAAAATATACTTTCCCATCATGTTCTATAGCTCCAAAATCACTAAACTTGGTGTTGAATCTTATTCTTGAAAGAAAATATTGTTTTTTAGCATTGAAAACATGTGTAATAAAATCAATGTCTTTATCAAAATTGTCGGTATTAGCTATCCCCCCAGAATCTTTAAATGTTTGTAACCATTCTCGTGATTCTTTGTATTTTTTAATACCTCGTAAAGATTGTGCATATCTATAATAATATTCTACAGGAACATTATCTTGTTTAACTACAGATTTGTAATATCTAGATGCATTTTTAGGATCTCTTAATAGTGCATAACAATCAGCTAATCTTCTTGTTGAATAATCTCTATTATAGTTATCTTGTAGAAGTTCACGGTAAATCTTTGACGCTTTTACAAAAGAAAACTTATTAAATAATGTATCTGCCTTTTTTTGTTTGCCTTGTTGTGCAAAACTTCCAATGCTTAGAAATAGAGCAAAAAAAATTAATATGTGTTTTTTTAATTTCATAAGAATAGTTTAGAAATATCTTGGTGACTTTAATTTAGAACTTAAGAATTTGAATTCATACATAAGTAGTATTTCATGTGTACCACTAGTGTATGCTCGTATATCAGAAATTGGTTTTTCATAAGCGTAACCAATCCTTAACTGTCTTGAAACTTGAAAATCTACGATACCACCAATTGCTGCTGTAGATTCATTGATTCTATATGAAGCACCTAACCAAAACTTTTCATTAAATAAAAGGTTTGCTGTTATATCATAAGAAACAGGCGCTCCGTTTGTAGCTTTAACTAAAAAAGCAGGTTTTAATTTTAAACGTTTGCTTAAATCAAAAACAATTCCACCAGTAAAATAGTAACTTAAACGTTCTAAAGCTTCATATTCTTTGGTAGTATTACGGTCAGTATTTAATATTCTAGGTGTTGAAATACCTAGATATAATTTATTTGTATTCCAGTAAACACCAGCTCCAATATTTGGAGTCCATCTGTCTTCAACACCTCTAATTGAAGAATCAAAACTATTGGCGTTACGGAAATCACTGTCTAAACTGTATTGGGTGAAACCGGCTTTTACACCAAAAGCTAGTTTTCCATCTTGACCAGTAGGAATAGAGTATGAGAAATCTCCATATACATAGGTGAAGTTTTCAGGCCCTAAATCATCTTCTATAAAAGACACTCCTAAACCTATTCTATTATTACGTAGCGGTGTATGTATTGAGAGTGTTTGAGTAATTGGTCCTCCATCAAAACCAACCCATTGACTTCTGTGTAATCCAACAACGCTTAAAGCTTCTCTACTTCCCGCATAAGCTGGGTTAATTGAGATTGTGTTATACATGTACTGTGTAAATTGCGGTAATTGTTGTGTAACTCCTATAGTACAGCTAAATAACGCAATAGTGATTATGTTATTTTTAATAAGTTTCATAGGTTAATTTATTTTATTTGGTTCCGATGTAAAGAGATCCTGTGAAAGGCTTCAATCCACTATTTTTTAATACAATGATATAATAATATGTTCCGTTTGGTACGGTGCCAGAGCCACCAATAGATGATTTGTGGACAAAACCATTCCAACTCCCTTGTTTTTCCCCTAACACATAGTTGGTATCGTCATAAATTAATGCACCCCATCTATTGAATACTTTCACATCTGCAGAGAATCCACATAAATCAATTCCCATAATATCAAAACTATCATTAAATCCATCTCCATTAGGAGTTAAGGCTTTAGATATTTCTATATCATTTTGACCACAAGGTAAAACAACACATGTTGCATCAATGGTCATTGATATTTCAGTAATACTAATACATCCACCATCTGTTGTTGTATATCTAAATAGATACTCTTTAATACCTTCGTCGGGAAGGAAATCTTTTGCTAATTCCAGATTTGTAGCATCAAATATGTTATTAGTAAGTGTCGCTTTAGGATCACCTTCAACCATTTCCCATACGCCATCTAATTTATCTACGGTAATGAAGTCTTCTAAATCTACGACACCATCATCAAAACATCTTTGAGGTGCAGTAACTTCTGTTATAATTTCATCAAGGTTTACATTAAGTTTTTGTGTGTATATTTTTTTATTATCACAATCATCTTTGACTGTCCAAGTTCTAATTATTTCATAATCAGTAGGAGCATCTTCATTAAACGAATTCGTTTCATTAAAAGCCACTGTTATATTTGAAGAGCAGTTATCTGAGAATTTTAAATTTGGTATATTCGGAATTTCAGTACAACTAACAGTCAATTCTGTTTCAAAATTTGTTGTTGGTTTTGGTGCTGTTGTGTCTTGAACATTAATTGTTTGCGTATGTTTTGTTTCTAAACCACATGCATCTGTAGCAGTCCATGTTCTTTCAATCTTATATGAAGAGTCACAAGATCCATCTATTCTTACATCATTAACCGTAATTGTAGCAGTGTTACAATTATCTGTTGCTGTTAATGTTTGCGCACTAGGTATATTATCACATTCTACAGTTGTTTCCGCAGGAAGTATTCCGTCAAACACAGGAGCTGTTGTATCCTGTACAATTACAGTTTGAGAATGAATAGTTCTAAGGTTACCAGAATCTGTTGCAACCCAAGTTCTTTTTAATATATAGCTAGATTCGCATGATCCATCAGTTCTTATTTCGTTAAAAGTAACGTCTGCTGTACCACAATTATCAATTGCTGTTAAAATATCTGCTGTTGGTACATTGTCACATTCTACCGTTATGCTAGTAGGAGGTAAGCTTTCAATAAATGTTGGAGCTATATTATCTAAAACGGTTACTGTTTGGTTACAAGTAGACTCGTTGCCTGCTGAATCTCTTACCGTCCATGTAAATGTTGTTTCTCCAATAGGGAAAGTTGTAGGCGCACCATTTGTTATTGTTACGTTTGTACAATCTTTAACATCTAGATTTGCAAATGATACATTTGTAGCTTCACAAGAGTTTGGATCTACATTTACAGTAACGCTTGGGGGACAAGTTATTTTTGGTAAATTACCATCAATAACCGTTATTTTTTGATTACATGTTGCTTTGTTTCCAGAGCCATCAGTTACAGTCCATGTTACAATAGTTTCACCTAGAGCAAAAGGCTCTAAGGCATTGTTTAAAACAGATTCTACAGAACAGTTATCTGTAGTAACAGGAATACTTAAATCAACGCTAGATGCAGAGCATAAACCGGCATCAGCTTCAACAGTTATATCAATAGGGCAAGTAATAGTTGGTAACTGATCATCAGTAACTGTTACTTTTTGAGTACAAGTTGCTTTATTTCCAGAAGCATCAGTTACAGTCCAGGTTACAATTGTTTCTCCAAGAGCAAAAGGTTCTATTGCGTCATTCGTTATAGTAGATCCAGAACAATTATCGTTAAAGTTTGGAGTACCCAAGTCTACGTTAGTAGCAGAACATAAATTAGTGTCTGCAACTACTGTAATATCAGTAGGACAGGTAATAGTTGGTGATTGGTCATCTAAAATTGTTACTTTTTGAGTACAAGTAGCTTTATTACCAGAGGCATCAGTTACAGTCCAGGTTACAATTGTTTCTCCAATTGTAAATGGTTGAATCGCATCGTTTACGATCGTTGATCCAATACAATTATCATTAAAATCAGGTATTTCTAAATCTATATTAGATGCAGAACAAACTCCACTGTCTGTATTTGCAGTTACATCAGCAGGGCAAGTAATAGTCGGTAATTGATCATCAACAACAGTTACTTTTTGAGTACAAGTTGTTTTGTTACCTGAACCATCAGTTGCTGTCCACGTTATTATTGTTTCTCCAATTGCAAATGGCTCAGTAGCGTTGTTTGAAATAGTAGTTCCAGTACAATTATCGTTAAAAGTTGGACTTCCTAAATCTACATTAGTAGCAGAACAAAGATCACTATCAGCAATTACTGAAACATCAATAGGGCAAGTAATAGTTGGGAGTTGGTCATCAATAACTGTTATTTTTTGAGAACATGTAGCTTTGTTTCCTGAATTATCGGTTACAGTCCATGTAACAATAGTTTCACCTAGAGTGAAAGGCTCAGAAGCATCATTTACTACAGAAGCAACATTACAATCTGATGTTGTTGGAGTTCCTAAATTAACACTTGAGGCTGTACATAAACCACTATCAGGAGAAACAATTAAATCTATTGGACATATTATTGTTGGGTTGATATTATCAATTATTGTTACAGTTTGAGTACATGTTGCTTTTAAGCCAGCAGTATCGATTACTGTCCAAATAACAAATGTATCTCCAATAGGAAATTCAGTGGGAGCGTTATTAGTAATAGTATCTATTGCACAGTTATCTAAAGCAGTAGGAATACCTAAATTAATAGATGTACCTATGCAATTAGATGCATTAATATTTTGGGTTATGTTACCAGGACAAGAGATGGTAGGGTTTTCATCATCAGTAATCACGACATCAAAAGAACATGTTGCTTTTAAACCAGCAGCATCGGTTACTTCAAAAGTATTAGTTGTTGTTCCTACAGGGAAAGTTTGACCAGAAGCTAAACCAGCAATTTGAACGGTTGTAGGATTTGCACAGTTATCAGTTCCAACAGGAGTGGTAAATGTAATGACGGCACCACAAAGACCAGTATCTACGCCTTGACTAATATTGTTAGGACAAGAAATGGTAGGGTTTTCATCATCAGTAATCACGACATCAAAAGAACATGTTGCTTTTAAACCAGCAGCATCGGTTACTTCAAACGTATTAGTTGTTGTTCCTACAGGGAAAGTTTGACCAGAAGCTAAACCAGCAATTTGAACGGTTGTAGGATTTGCACAGTTATCAGTTCCAACAGGAGCAGCAAATGTAATAACGGCACCACAAAGACCCGTATCTACACCTTGGCTAATATCACCAGGGCAAGAAATGGTAGGGTTTTCATCATCAGTAATCACGACGTCAAAAGAACATGTTGCTTTTAAACCAAACTCATCAGTTACTTCAAAAGTATTAGTTGTCGTTCCTAAAGGGAAAGTTTGACCAGAAGCTAAACCAGCAATTTGAACGGTTGTAGGATTTGCACAGTTATCAGTTCCAACAGGAGCGGTAAATGTAATGATGGCACCACAAAGACCAGTATCTACACCTTGACTAATATTGATAGGACAAGAAATGGTAGGAGGCTGGTTTGCAAAATCTGTTATATCAATAGGTACTAAGCTAGGACCAAGAATTGGTTCATTAGTACATGCACCAGTTGTTTGATACCCTAAAATTAAGTTTGTATTAAATGATACATTAGATATAGAACCTGTACCGCTTATGCTACCATCAATGGCAACGTTGGGTGAGAAGTCTACGTTGCTAACTATATTACAATCAGTTGTTACTGTAAAGTTTAATTCGAGTTCAGCTAATATATCATTAGGATCTGATGGTGTAGGTAAATTACCTAAGTTCCATACTATAGATCCATTTGGACCTACATTAGCATCATAACTTGGTGTATTAGGGTTGGTTATAGTAGTTAGTGGAGCAAATACATTTGAATTTATAGTTATGATCCCAGAATCTATTGATAGAGGTATAGGAATGGTTATTACTGTATTATCTAGACCTTCAGTACCTGTATTTCTAATTTTAATACTGTAATCTGCATTTTCACCAGGTTCTAATGAAGAGTTTGATCCTGTATGAGGATTCCCGTTAATTAAAGGGTTGCTTATAACTAATTCTGGTTCAGGAATGTAAGTATCAACAGAAAAAGTAACATTAAATATTATATACGAATCTAATGTTGATCCATACCTTAAAGTGGTTGATGTTTGATTGTTATCTATTATACCATTGGAGGTATTATCAATATCAAACATGGCAATATCTATACCTGTGTTATTTTGTAAGTTTGGATTTCTAGTATTTCCACCAGTTACAATTGAAGAATTGAAAAAGTTATCAGTTGAGTTGCCAGAGTGAGATAATCGTTCATATGTATTGTCGTCTTGTCTTAAAATCTCAAAATAATCTCCAGTCCAAGGTGTATCACCTTCACCGGCCATAAGTCCAAGTTTTACATTTACATCTCCATTTTGAATAGCTGTAAATCCAGAAATTGGAATTGAATGATTAGCAGTTCCACTTAAAACATAGGCATGACCATCAAATACAGTAACATCTCTCCAATTCATTTTGGAATTTTCATAAACTATAACCATACCCCAGCCACCGTAATATCCGGTACCACTACTATCATTACCTTCTCTAGTAGCAATATCTGCTACAAAGTATTCTCCTATTCCATTTTGTTGAACATAATCTGTTACTTCCATATATGCAGAATACATATTGGCATCGTCATTATTTGTAGGGAAAGCAATATTTGTTGCAGTTAATTCTGTATAGTTAGTAGAATTCGGACCTTTTATTGATACCTTTCTTTTGTTATAGGTTTTGGTAATTCCATCTTTTGTGACATTAAAAATATCAGTATCTGTTTCGTTTTCGTCAAAAGCTCTACCTGTCCAGTATAAACCAGCATATACAACTTTTGAACATTCTTCAAGCGCACCATTTTCAGAAGAGAACCCTAATGTTGCCGAAGAAGAATTTAATGTATTAGGATCTGTATCTATATCTACATATTCTACATCATCAAAATTAGATCCTCCATCAGAATAATTAACTGTTGTTAGGTTAGAGTTACCAATCATGGTAAAATCTCCTTTTATACTATATACAGTTTTAGTAGGTGTAGTATTAGCAGCTCTTGGAGAAAAAGGAACCCTTACTTGTCCAAAAGAACTATAGCTAAATGAGAATATCACTATTAATGAAAGTACTAATTTGATATAAATAAGTGCTTTGTTAGTGTATAATTTTTTCATCTCTTAATTTTTTATTTTGAAATTTTAAGGCTAAACTTATGATGGAGTTTGTGTTTTATAAAAAACTCTTATGCTAGAGTTAGTTGCAGTTTTAACAAACTTTTTTATTTGAGAGTCATCACAATCAAATAGACATCTAACATATACATATTTTAAATTGTCAAATCCATTAATTGAAGATAAATCTAATATTGAATTTAAATCGCTATTTTTATAAAGAGTTAAATAAATTAATGCTATATCTTTATGTTTAATAGCTAATTCTTCAAGTTTACCAAATGAATTAACATCAGACATTTTAATTTTTATAGGTGGTTTTTTATTATTTTTAGTAGTAACCAAACTATTATTAATATATATAGTAGGTTGTAACTTAAATGCTAGATCATAAAATCTATCTCGTTCAATGTCATTCTTTTTATTTCCTTTTGCAGATTTACTAGAAAACTTAGAGGTTACTTTAGTATTACTTTTTAATTCATGTATACCTCTTTCTTGGGCATTTCCATAAATAAAACAAAAAAGGAATAGAGTACAGGTTGAGATAATTGTATTAATTCTTAAACTTGATTTATTCATCGTAATAAGATTTTTATAATTGTTTTTTTAAAACTTTGTAATATTTTAGGAATTACCTAATTATTAAATTAATAGTTAAATATTAAAGAACCCATTCTATATCTTAGATATGAAATAATTAACTATAAGTTTTTGAGGGAAAACCAGGAGGGAGTGTTAGTTATAGTTAATATAGTTATATTAGAAATTAGATTTGAGGTCATAATTTTCTTTTTATAAAAATCAAAAAAAAGCATATATAATCTTATTATCAAAAATAAATGGTCAAGAACGAATATATTCGATAAAGAGATACTATTATGCCCTTAATCGTTATTTATTCATTGTTTATCAAATATTAAATAAATTAATTTATTATCATTAATAATTCTATCTTACAAATAATATGAATTTCACCAACAAAAACAACTTTTAATCGATAATAAATGCGTTTCAGCGAATTAACATGAAGAACTTAAACTTATTAGGCAAGCTAAATCATCATGGAAATATAACATAATGTAAAGACTTTTAAAATCTATAAGAGAGCTGATAGTGAGTTAATTGTGAACAAAATTTTATTTATTAATAATGTTGGTTTAGTAATAATTAGCGACGCTTTTCGTGCTATAAAGACGTCAGAAATAGTGCTCGGTAAATCCAATATAAAATATTATTGGATTGATTATAGTCATTATTTGTGTGATTTTATAGATAATATTTAATAAAAGTCATTAAAAATTGCGAAAATAAGCTGCATTCAATGTGTTAACGCAACAATTGTTGCGTTAACACATTGAATGCAGCCATTAAAGTCCTTCACTTCAGCTTACTGAAGATGGAAAGATAAAAAGAATGTATGTTATGAAAATAGATAATTTTTCAGCTCAATCTTTACAATATATTTTTGTCAACCATATCAGCCGAAATACAAAAATTACCACAGATAAATGAAGGGGTTATAGTCCTATTGTAAAGACTTATAACATCACGCAAATAGAAAGTAATGGAGATTTGAATTTCAAAGCGCTTCATACGATGATACACCAAGTTAAATCTTGGATAAGAACAACTTATTCTTGGGTTATCGACAATAATTTGAATAGATACTTTAATGAATTCTGTTTTAGAATAAACAGGTCTCAAAACAAAGTCAGAATATTCTTACTATCAAAATGGTGAATAAT
>CALKXS010000019.1 GCA_938003745.1 uncultured Algibacter sp. | reverse complement strand
ATCTATATCTTTTCTTTTTAACCAATTATAAAAGCTGCTAGAACTAACCTTCATACAACTACACATCTTTTCAACAGGAAAATTATCTTTATTCGATAAAATAAAACGATATCTCACTTCTCGCTCACGGAAAAGATGCTTACCGCCTTTTTTAAGATATCTCGCTCTAACTTTACGTTTCTTAACTCTTTTTCTAAAAGTCGAATACGTTTTTGGTCTTCTGATAATACGTATGTAGCGGTAAAATTACCAGGGTTTTCTTCATAGAACTTACGCCACTTACGAATCATACTACCATTGGGATTGTACTCGACACTAACTGAATTTACACTTTGACCTGATTGTAATAATTCTACAATCATTAAGTTAAATTCATCTTCATACTTTTTTGCCATAATTCAAATCTAAGATTATTAGCTGTAGTGTTTTGTCCTGTTAAAGGTAGACATTCCAGTCTTTTTGGTAATCAAGTAATTAGCTATATACTTGGTCTAAATAGGTGTTTAAAATTCTTATTTTATAGTTATTTCCTCGCGCTCTATTTTTGGAAGCATCCCAATCTTTAAATAGGATACTTCTTTTAAGGCTGATTTATGAACGTTTTCCGTTGACCGTTACACGAATGTAGATGGATAATTTATTCGTAACTCTTCTGGATTTTCTTGTAAAGAAAATGATTAAAAATGTGCTGTTTGTCTGTATTTTTAAAGACTTTAATTGAACAAAGCGTTTGTAAAGACAAAAATACAATTAGCCTTAATACACCTTTATACGGTTTTATTTGATATCACAAAAAACATGCAAAACAAAAAACACTGTTAATTACATGACTAACAGTGTTTTGCCGTTACCTATCACTAGGTTCGTCGGGGTGGCAGGATTCGAACCTGCGGCCTCCACGTCCCAAACGTGGCGCGATAACCGGGCTACGCTACACCCCGAATATGATTATCTCTAACTTGTATGCAAATATAACTTTTTTATTCAATTATCTATATTTTTTTAAAAAAAATATAGAGTGAAATTAGAATAGAGAATAATCATTAAAAACACGTAATTTACCAAAAGAAAAAACGAACACAAAAAAATGAATTACACTACAAAAAAAATCATCTTTTTCTTATTAACTATTGTATATTATTCTAGTTACTCCCAAAACTCTATAAAAGGAAAAGTTATAGACAAAGAAAATGGAGTTCCCATTTCAAATGTTTCAGTTTCTAATTTAAATAACAATACCAAATCTCTCTCTGATGGATATTTTGAAATAAACCAAACGGGCATTTACAAATTCTCTAAAAAAGGATATTTAAAATATGAAGTCAATCTAAAAAATAAAAACTTTTATATTATTGAATTAATAAAAGAGGTTTCATTATTAGATGAAGTAACAATTAACGCTAACTATCTTCCTAAGCCAATAAAAGAAGCATCATCTTCAATTCATATCATTTCAACAAAAGATATAAAAAGAGGAAATAATATAAATATCTCTGAGGTTTTAAATAGAACACCAGGTGTATTCATGCAAAGTGGCGCATTAAATACAAATAGAATAACCATAAGAGGTATTGGTGCCAGAAATTTATTTGGAACGGCAAAAATTAGGGCATACTTTAAAGACATCCCTATAACAACAGGTAGTGGTGAGACCAATATTGAAGATTTTGAATTAGGATCTATATCTCGGCTTGAAATCACAAAAGGGAGCTCTAGTATATACGGAGCAGGATTAGGAGGAAGCATTCAATTAATCCCTGAAAAAGGAAGTTTTAATACAAGTAATTTTAATACAGAATTTTCTTTAGGGTCTTTTGGTTTAATAAAGAATGTATCAAAATTAAATTACGGAAATAATAAAAACAACTACAAAGCCATACATAGCAGCACACATAGCGACGGTTATAGAGACAACAATCAATACGACAGGCAAACTTTCACTTTAAATACCAATCATTTTATAAATAATAAAAATAACATATCCATACTTGCTAGTTATGTTGACTTAAAAGCTTTCATACCCAGTTCTTTAAACGAAAACAACTATATTAACAACCCTAAGAGTGCATCATTCACATGGAATGCCGCCAAAGGATTTGAAGATGTACAACGTGGTTTTCTCGGTCTTTCTTGGCAACATATTTATAACAAAAAGTTAAAGCAGTCTACTAGTATTTTTTCATCTTTTAAAAACAGCTATGAACCCCGACCATTTAATATACTAAATGAAAAAACATTTGCTTATGGATTTCGCACAAGGCTAATCGGAAATACATCATTAGTTGAAAAAGCGTTAAGTTGGTCTATTGGTATTGAAACCTTTAAGGATCAACATAAATGGGGCACATTTCAAAATTTATATGAAGACTATCCTGCTGGTCATGGAAGTGTTAAAGGTGATCAATTATCAAATTTCAAAGAAAAAAGAAACTATTTCAATCTTTTCTTCGAAACAAATTATAAAATCACCTCAATCACCATATTATCATTAGGTCTTAATTACAATAAGACATCTTATAACTTATCAGATAGATTTACTATTCTAGATTCTAACTTAAATCAATCTGGTGATTTTAAATTCGAAGGCATTCTTTCACCAAAATTTGGAATAACTCAAAACTTATCTAAAACTATAAATTTATATTCTAATGTTAGTCATGGGTTTTCGCCGCTTTCTTTAGAAGAAACACTTTTACCAGACGGACAAATAAATACAACCTTAAAACCAGAAACTGGTTGGAACCTAGAACTTGGAGCTAGAGGTTCTTTAATAAATAACAGACTACAGTTACATACAAGTATCTTTAGCTTAAATGTTAAAAACCTTTTGGTTGCTAGAAGAACTTCCGAAGATCAATTTATTGGTTTAAACGCTGGAAAAACAAGGCATAACGGATTAGAATTTGATATAAAATACAATTGGCTAACAAAAATGGGATTAACTATAAACACTTCAATTAACTACACACAGAACAATTTTATTTTTAAAGAATTTATTGACGCTGTTAATGATTATTCTGGAAATGATTTAACTGGAGTACCATCAAATATTTTCAATGCTATTATTGATATAGATTCTAATATTGGCATTTACGGTAACATAAATTTTCAATATGTAGGTAGTATGCCTATTACAGATTCTAACAGCTTATACTCCAGCAACTATAATATTACAAATGCTAAAATTGGATACAAAACGAACCTCAGTAAGAAACTAAATTTAAACACTTTTCTAGGTTTAAATAACATCTTTGATAAAGCCTATGCATCTCAAATATTAATAAATGCTTCAAGCTTTGGAGGAAGAGCCCCTAGATATTATTACCCAGGAAATCCCGTAAATTATTATGCGGGCATAAACATTAATTATAATTTTTAGTTTAATTTTATAACAAAATCAATTGCCATGAAACAGATTAATTACATATACTACTTGTGTTCAAAAAACTGATTTAGAAATAAAAGCTGAATCTGCTATTGAAACTCAATATAAAACAGAGTTAATTGTAGCAGATTTAAACATTCCTTTGAGAATGACATTTCTACCTGATGAAAGTATACATATTACAGAAAAATCTGGAGAACTTATTCATTTTAAAAATGGTGAAAAAATAAGATTAAAGGCTTACCAGAAATTTATGTTCGAGGACAAGGTGCTCTATTGGATATTAAAATACATCCTAATAATAATGGATGGATTTATTTCTCATATGGTTCTCTTGAAGGCAAAGGAGAAGGTAGGCACAAAGCATATACAGAGCTAAATTGAATAACAATAAACCTATAGAAAAGCAACTTTTATATAAAGCAGAGCCAAACACAAAAAAAAGAAAATCATTGGGACTCTCGAATCGCTTTTGATAATAATGAGTATTTAAATTTTTCTATTGGAAAACATGGTAAACAGGACAAAAACCCACAACATATAACAAAAGATGGAGGTAAAACATATAGGCTTTATGATGACGGCAGTGTTCCTGAACACAACCCTTTTGTTTCAACAGAAAATGCAAAAACATCCATTTAAAGTTATAACCATAGAAACCCTCAAGGCATGATAAAAAACCATACACTGTGGCAATTTGAGTACATGAGCGCAATCCTAAGCGTGGTGATGAAATAAATATTATTGGTAAAGGAAATAATTATGGTTGACCAAATTGTCTCTTATGGTATTAATTATAGCAGAACCACTCTACCGAAATCACAGAAAAGGAAAGCATGGAACAACCTATATTCTATTGAGTTCCATCTATTGCTCCGTACGGAATGACATTTGTCACTTCAAACAAATATCCTGATTGGAAAGATAATATTTTGGCTGGCTCATTAAAATTCATTTACTTAGGACCTTTAGTTTAAAATAAATAATAAAATTATAAAACGTGAAAAATTATTTGAAGACATTGGTCACGTTAGAAATGTAATACAAAACCCCAAACGACTATATTTATATAGCTGTTGAAGGAAAAGGAATTTATAAAATAACCCAAAAAAAATAAATCATGAAATTACTAGCAATCTACTTTTTTACAGCAACATTTTTAGCAACATCACTTTCAAAACCTGATAGTTATGTACAAACAGACCCTTTAAAAGAAAGTATAACACGTGGTAGTGAAATTTACGAAGATTCTTGTGTTACCTGCCATATGCCAAACGGAAAAGGTGTTACTGGATCTTTTCCACCTTTAGCTAAATCTGACTATCTAATGTCTAAAAGAGAATACAGTATAAAAGCTATTAAGTTTGGGCAAGAAGGAGAACTTATGGTAAACGGAGACGTTTATAATAACACAATGGCTCCTTTAGGTTTAGCTAATAATGAAATTGCAGATGTTATGAACTACATTACAAATAGCTGGGGTAATAAAAACGAAAAAATAGTAACAGAAGCTGAAGTTGCCAAAATAAAAAAATAAAACCCACTTCACTTTTTTGATTTTTGTTTAGTTAACTTTGTAAAAGTTAACTAAACAAAAAAAGACATGCTCATCATAGGTATTGCAGGCGGTTCAGGTTCTGGTAAAACTACTGTTGTAAATCAAATTTTAAAAGAACTTCCAGAGGGTGAAATTGGTATGATTTCACAAGATTCGTATTATAATGATACTACGCATCTATCATATGACGAGCGTGTAAAAATAAATTTTGACCACCCTAGATCTATAGACTTTAACCTTTTAGCATCTCATTTAAAAGATTTAAAAGACAACAAAACTATACATCAACCGGTTTACTCTTTCATAAAACATAACAGAACAGGAGATACAATTTTAGCACACCCTAGAAAAGTTATGATTGTTGAAGGTATTTTAATACTAACTAATCCTGAATTAAGAGATATGTTTGATATAAAAATATTTGTTCATGCAGATTCTGATGAACGATTAATAAGACGATTAAAACGTGACATTTCAGAAAGTGGTCGCAACCTAGATGAAATCTTAACAAGGTATCAAACCACACTAAAACCTATGCATGATCAATTCATAGAACCTATGAAAGAATATGCAGATATCATTATTCCTAATAACAAAAGAAACACGGTAGCTGTAGACATTTTTAAAACCATTATTAACGAAAGACTTTAAATGTCAACATTTAAAAATAAAATAAAATTTTTAAAACCGTTAAAAAACGGATTTTTACTAACTTTAATGGCTTTCGGTGTTTGGATGCTCTTTTTTGACAACAATTCGTGGTTTATACATAACGAATTAAACAATGAAATTGAATCTTTAGAAAATGAAAAAAGATATTATCAAAAAGAAATTGATAAAGACAATAAAACTATAAAAAAATTACGTTATAAAGATGGCTTAGAAAAGTTTGCACGTGAAGAATACTATATGAAACGTGAAAACGAAGAGATATTTATTATTGAATATGAAGACAGTTTAAAAACCAAAAATAATGAGTAATAGGTTATTTGATAATTTTACACCTGTTTCTTCTAAACAATGGAAACAAAAAATACAGTTTGACTTAAAAGGAGCAGACTATAATAGTACGTTAACATGGAATAGTAATGAAGATATTATTGTTAAACCTTTTTATCATGCTGATGAATTTGAATCTATATCTAATATTTCCAATACAGAAGCTACAAACTGGAAAATTTGTCAAACCATTTACGTTTTTGATATTGAAAAATCTAATTTAAAAGCTATAGACATTTTAAAAAAAGGAGTACAATCTATTATATTTATTATTCCTTCAAAAAATGTTTCAATAGAAAACCTCTTAACCAATATAGATAAATCTACTTCTATTCATTTTAAATTAGAATTCCTTTCTGAAACTTATATCAAAAAGATTTTAGATTTTTTTCCAAAAGCGAAAATAGGTACAGATATTATTGGAAATCTTGCCAAAAGTGGTAACTGGTTTTCAAGCTTAAATAATGATTTTAAGTCTTTTGAAAACATTGTTAAAATATCTAACCAATTTGACATTAACGTTTCTCTTTATCAAAATTCAGGAACAAACATAGTACAAGAACTAGCTTATGCCTTAGCGCATGCTAATGAATACCTTAACAAACTAGATTCTATACTTGATAATAAAGCAAAACAAAACTTAAGCATAACTTTTAATATTTCGGTAGGCACTAATTACTTTTTTGAAATTGCTAAACTTAGATCTCTCCGTATTTTATGGAAAACATTAGCTTCAGAATATAATATTAACAACTCGTGCCAAATCATAGCAACACCAACAAAAAGAAACAAAGTACTTTATGATTATAACACCAACATGCTTCGCACAACTACAGAATGCATGAGTGCTATACTTGGAGGCGCAAATTCAATTTGCAATTTAGCTTATGATGCCATTTATCATAAAGACAATGATTTTGGTGAGCGTATTGCAAGAAACCAATTACTAGTTTTAAAGCATGAAAGCTATTTTGATAAAGTAAACAACCCTGCAGACGGTGCTTATTACATAGAGACTTTAACGAAACAATTATCTGAAAAATCTCTAACCCTATTTAAAGATATTGAAACTAATGGCGGCTTTTTAAACCAATTAAAAGAAGGCACTATTCAAAGAAAAATAAAAGAAAGCGCAACAAAAGAACAGCATCGATTTGATATGAAAGACATTATATTATTAGGAAGCAACAAACATCCAAATCCTAATGACAAGATGAGAAATCAATTAGAACTGTATCCGTTCGTAAAAACAAATTCTAGAAAAACATTGATAGAACCAATCATTGAAAAACGATTAGCTGAAACATTAGAACAAACACGATTAAACGAAGAATAACCATAATTTTTATTTTGAAAATGAAACACACATTTCTTAAACTTTTAACAATTACATTATTAATCTCTTTAACAGCTTGTAAAAAAGAGGCAACTTTATCTGAATTTAAATATTCAGATAAAGGCATAGTTTTAAACTGCGATAAATTTGACTTGAAACTTTTAAATGAAGCTTTATTTTCATTTGAAAATGATATTATTGATGCTTATGGCAAAGAACAAAAAAATATTACAACAGCATATTCTCAGTTTGTAAACAATAGCATTTATAATCGTATTAAATATGAAGAAATAACATCTGCACATACTTTAGAAATATTTAATGTTTTAAAAAGCAAGCCTGAACTATGGAATTTAAGTAGCTCAAAAAGTAAATTAAATTATAACAGTCCCGTTTTTAATTGTATTGCTAGTAATATTTTAAATAAAGACTTAAAAACAACACTTAACGCACTTATTACCACAAACAGTATGAGTCTTAAACTTTTTGCGCCAGCTGTACGTTCAGCAACTAGTTCTGCAGTTAAAGACAAATATTTAGCAACATATATTGCTTTTGATTTATTTTATGCAAAACTTTTTGATATTGACACCACTAAAATTAAAACAAATACTCCAGAAAAAGCTGTAGCAAATTCACAAGCGGGACACAACCAATAAACCAAATTAACAAAAAATCAATTTGAGAAAAAACCTTCAACACATAACTATAAAGCAAAATACTGAAAACGAAGTTAACAAGAATCATGATTCTTTTTTAACAGCAGAAGGCATTCAAATTAAATCTACATATCAAAAAAAAGATATTGAAGATTTAGAGCATCTTAATTTTGTAGCTGGTATCGCCCCAAATCTTCGTGGGCCATACAGTACCATGTATGTTAGAAGGCCTTGGACTATTAGGCAGTATGCAGGTTTTAGTACTGCTGAAGACAGTAATGCTTTTTATAGAAAAAATTTAAAGACTGGCCAAAAAGGCCTTTCTGTTGCTTTTGACTTAGCCACGCATAGAGGTTATGACTCAAATCATGAACGCGTGGTTGGTGATGTTGGAATGGCAGGAGTTGCTATTGATAGTGTTGAAGACATGAAAATACTTTTTAACCAAATTCCTTTGGATAAAATGAGTGTTTCCATGACTATGAATGGTGCTGTCTTACCTATTATGGCTTTCTATATTGTTGCAGCCGAAGAACAAGGTGTAAAACCAGAGCTATTGGCTGGTACCATTCAAAATGATATTTTAAAGGAGTTTATGGTGCGTAATACTTACATTTATCCACCAACACCATCAATGAAAATTATTTCTGATATTTTTGAATACACAAGCAATAACATGCCAAAATTCAATAGTATTAGTATTTCTGGTTATCATATGCAAGAATCTGGTGCTACTTGTGATATCGAACTAGCATACACCCTTGCTGATGGATTAGAATATATTAGAAAAGGACTTGCAGCTGGTATGGATATTGACACCTTTGCACCTCGCCTATCCTTCTTTTGGGCTATTGGCATGAATCATTTTATGGAAATAGCAAAAATGCGAGCAGCACGAATGTTATGGGCTAAGTTGATAAAACAGTTTAATCCTAAAAATGAAAAATCATTATCACTAAGAACACATTGTCAAACTTCTGGATGGAGTCTAACAGAACAAGACCCATTCAACAATGTAGCACGAACTACAATTGAGGCAACAGCTGCTGCTTTTGGAGGCACACAAAGTCTACATACCAATGCCCTTGATGAAGCTATAGCTTTACCCACAGATTTTTCGGCAAGAATAGCTAGAAACACTCAAATATATCTACAAGAAGAAACTAAAATAACAAAAACAGTAGACCCCTGGGCGGGAAGTTATTATGTTGAAAAACTAACAAACGATATTGCAGAAAAGGCTTGGTCATTAATTGAAGAAGTTGAAAAACTTGGAGGTATGACCAAAGCCATTGAAGTCGGAATTGCTAAAATAAGAATTGAAGAGGCTGCTACGAGAAAGCAAGCAAGAATTGATTCTAATCAAGATATTATTATTGGTGTTAACAAGTACAAATTAGAAAAAGAAGATGCTATTCAAATATTAGAAGTAGACAATCAAACGGTTAGAAACTCGCAAATTGAACGATTAAACACAATTAAAGCCACTAGAGACTCTAAAAGAGTTACAAGTGCGTTATCAAAATTAACTGATGCCGCTCGCTCAGGACAAGAAAATTTATTAACTTTAGCTATTGAAGCTGCTCGTGAACGTGCAACATTAGGAGAAATAAGTGATGCTCTTGAAGATGTTTTTAGCAGACATAAAGCTCAAATTAAATCATTTTCTGGTGTATATAGCAAAGAAATAAAAGACGATGAATTATTTAAAAAAGCACAAGAACTAGCAGATATTTTTGCTGACCAAGATGGTCGTAGACCAAGAATTATGATTGCAAAAATGGGACAAGATGGTCATGATCGAGGAGCGAAAGTTGTTGCTACGGGTTATGCAGATGTTGGTTTTGATGTAGATATTGGTCCATTATTTCAAACGCCTCAAGAATCTGCTAAACAAGCTATTGAGAATGATGTACACATTCTAGGTATTTCTTCACTTGCAGCTGGACATAAAACATTAGTTCCTCAAGTTATTGATGAGCTTAAAGCTTATGGACGTGATGACATTATGGTTATTGTAGGTGGTGTAATACCAAAACAAGATTATCAATATCTTTTTGATGCAGGAGCTATTGCTGTTTTTGGACCTGGAACCAAAATTAGTGATGCTGCCATCAAAATTTTAGAGATATTGATTGATTAAATTATAAACAAAAACATTCAATGATTAATTATAACCTACTTCATATAATTAGTATTTTATCTTTATTTATTGGGCTCCTTTTCGCCACATTCTTATTTACCGCAAAAACAAAAAACAAACAGAGTAATAAAATTTTCGGTCTATTTTTAGTCTTATCTGCTTTAGATAATATTTTTTTGTCTAAAATTTTAGAAGAAAACACATACAACATTAATAAAACTATTGCTCTTACTGTATTCTTACAATTGCCAGTATTTTACCTCTATGTTTTATCTGTATGCTATTCAGGTTTTAAATTAAAAACGAAACATTTATTTCATAGTATTCCCTTTATCGCGGTAAACCTATTCCTGTTAACCAATTTTTATGGTGTAAATCAAGATTCAATAATTATTTTTTTTCCAAATATTTCAGGAACGTTTAAACATAGTTTTGTTCATATATTTATACATCTTCAAGTCTTTTGTTATTTAGTTGCTGTCTTTTTTGTTTTAAAAAGAGCAAAAAAAATACATTTAGAAAACTATTCAAGCAATACCATTTTATTCTACAAATGGCTATTTCAATTAACTGTAGTTATTTCTACACTTCATACTTTTGCCATATTAAAAAACATTTATAAATTTTCAGATTACGAGAACTTTTATTATTGGTCAAAAGTCTTACTTGTTATGATGCAACTAACTGTTTTTTGTTGGTATGTTTTAAAAGCACTGAATGCACCAAATCTATTTAAAAGCGTGGATTCTAACTTAAAACTGACAAGTAATCTTATATTTGAAAAGGATGACAAAGCTGGTCCTGAAGAATCTATTAAAAATAATAAAGTAGAGGCTTTACTAGATTATATGGATAAAGAAGAACCTTTTCTTAACTCATCCTTAACTATACAAGATTTAGCAAATAAAATGCATTTAAACGCTAAAGAAACCTCTATCTTGATTAATCATACTATAGGCCGCCATTTCTTTGATTTTGTAAATGAATATAGAATTGAAAAAGCAATGCGGATTTTAGAAAACCCATCTCAGAATAAATTAACTGTATTAGAAATTTTATACCATGTTGGTTTCAATTCTAAATCTTCTTTCAATGCAGCTTTTAAAAAACACACCGGTACTACTCCCACCTTATACAGAAAAAGAAAAAAACAACTAGTAGCTTAGTTATGGAAAACACATCAATAATTGGTATTATTAGTTTTATAATTGTCGTACTATTTCTGCTTTTTGCTGCTTTTTTGTTAACGGTAAAAACTACAAAAAAGCTCAGTAATAAATTATTAGCTAGTTTTCTAATTATTACCGCAATAGATATTAGCGTGTTTTTTTATCATAATTTTATTGAACTTCCTCCTTCAATAGAAATGCTTAGAATACAAGTTTCGAGTTTTAAAGACCCGCTATTATTTCTTTATATTCTATCGGTAATATATTCTGATTTTAAATTAAAATTAAAACACTCTGTACTCTTATTACCTTGGGTTGCTAGCTTTATAATATTATTACCCAATTTCTTTTTAGAACAAAAAAATGAGCAGTTCCAGTTTCTATTAAATTATTCTGAAACTTTTGAGGGTCAATTCATAATTGTAATGAATCGTATTATTGAGGTTATTTACATCATTGCAGAGATTTATTATTTAATTAGATACCGTAAACTTCTTTTAGAAAATTACACGAGTAAAGAAGCCTTTTATTATTATCACTGGCTAAAACAACTTATAATTTTCATACTAGTTGGTCAAACCTTAACTTTTATTAAAGGTACTATAAGAGACTCAGGAAATTATAACGAGAATTATGTGAATGTTTTCAGAATCATTTTATTATCATTTGGCTTATTCTTTACTTTTTGGTTAGTTTTTAAAGCTCTCATATCACCAAAATTATTTAGAGGTATTGCCGTTAATCTTCGTCTATCTAAAGAAATGGGAACATTAGATAATTCTAACAACGAAACGAAATACAATAAGCAGATTCAGCATATTAAAAATTTCATGATAAATGAGGAGCCTTTTTTAGATCCATCACTAACAGTAAAAAGTCTTTCAGAAAAAACAGATATTCCACATCGTGAATTATCAATTCTAATAAATCAAGAACTAGGTCAACACTTTTTCGATTTCATAAATAAATATCGTATTGAAAAAGCCATGTCCATTTTAAAAGATTCGTCAAAAAAGAAACAGACCGTACTCGAAATTTTATACGAAGTAGGTTTTAATTCAAAATCTTCATTTAATACCGCTTTTAAAAAACACACAAACACAACACCAACAACATACCGTAAATCACACTAAAACAACAACTTGTAAAAAGTCGAACGTCTCAAAAATAAAAGTCGAACGCATTTCTTTAAAAAAAATGGTTCGACTTTTTTCATTCGGTCGCACAGGGTTTCTTTCTACTAGATATTTGCCTCAAACAAATAATCTATAACAATATGAAACACTTAATCACCTTAGTACTCTTAATTATTCCTTCAATCCTTTTATCTCAAATTGAAATAAAAGGACACGTTACCGATGTAAACGAACCTATTGTTTGGGCAAATGTAGTTTTAACAAATCTAAATGGTGATATTATCACAGGAAGTATCACAAATGATAATGGAAATTTTAATTTAAAAGCAACACCCGATAACTACAAACTAATAATTAGTTTTATAGGTTATAATAATTTTGAAAAAGAAATAATTTTAATAGATAATTTAGATTTAGGTGCAATCAAATTGAAAACAGACAATACATTGGACGAAATAGTAATAACTCGTCAAAGAAAAATAATTGAACAAAAACCAGATCGTATCATTTTTAATGTAGAAAATAGCGTAACAGCTATTGGCAGTGATGCATTAGAAGCACTAAGTATGGCGCCAGGTTTAAGGGTTCAAAACAATAGTATTAATTTACTTGGCAGAGGGGAATCAAGAGTTATGATTAACGGCCGTTTGTTACAAATTACAGGTGAAGATTTAATCAGTTATTTAAATTCAATAGCTGCTAGTGATATTAAAAAAATTGAAGTTATAACAACGCCTCCTGCAAAATATGAAGCTGCTGGAAATGGAGGACTTATCAATATTATTTTAAAGAAAGGTCAACTAAATTCTTGGAAGAATACGATCTCTTTAGTTGAGAATATTAATACTTACAATTTTATCACATTTAGGAATAGTCTATTATATAATAAAGATAAATTAAGCATTTCTTTTAATACAAACGGAGCAAAAGGCAACTCAAGAAACATTGAAGATTTTCAAGTTTACTACCCAAATAGCACATGGAATATAGGTATAGACTCTAAGGATAAAAAAGACAACCTATCTGCACAGTTACTAATAGATTATGATATTAGCGATAAAACAACTTTTGGTATTCAATATTTAGGAAATACAAAAACGCCTAACCTTATTGATAAAAGTACTTCCAGAATATATAATCAGGCACACACATTAGATTCTTTACTTATCAATAACGGAAATAATAATATAAAAATAAACAGTCATTTAATTAACTTACACACTAACACTAAATTAGATAGTTTAGGAAAAAACATTTCTTTTGATATAGATTATTTCACATACAATTCTAAACAAAATAGAGATTTTATAACCAATAGTTTTTCTTCAAATAATGATTTATTAGGAATAAATGCTGCTGCGAACACATTTTCAAATCAAAGTATAGAAAATTTCAGTATAAAAACAGATATAAAGCACCCTACAAAGTTCATTAATTTATCATATGGTGCAAAAATTAGCAGTATTAAAAACGGTAGTGATATTCAGTATTTTAATAATATAACAGGAACACCAATTTTGGACTTGAATATATCTAACACGTTTAAATACGAAGAAAATAATCAGGCTATTTATGTTAGCGGGTTAAAAAAGATAAATGATAAATGGGATATACAATTAGGCTTAAGAGTAGAAAACACAAAAACTAAAGGTTTCTCTGTAGAACTAAATGAGACTAACATTAATAACTATACAAAACTATTCCCTTCATTCTATGCTAGCTATAAAAAAGATACAAATAACAGCTTATCTTTAAGTTACGGAAAACGTATTGAAAGACCTCGTTTTAGAGACTTAAACCCTTTTAGAATAGTTATCAGCAGCAATACGTTTAGCATAGGCAACCCTTTTTTAAATCCTTCATTTGTAGATAGTTTTGAATTTAAACATACTTACAAAAACAAATACACAACAAATGTTTTTTTAAGTATTAGAAATGATGGCGCTAGCATTATCTTCACCTCAGATGTTGAAAATAGTACCCAAATTGTAACGCGATCAAATTTTTTCAAACAATATATGTATGGAATTGGAGAAAGTTTTCTTTTCAATAAATTCTCATGGTGGCAAAGTCAAAATAGGATGAATATTATTGGTTCAAAAACAGAATTCACCAAGAATATTGGAGCTCAACCCCAAAACGGCATCATGTTTAGTGCTAATTCTAGTAATAAAATTGTTTTAAATGAATCGACAAAATTACAAATAGATGCTTCTTACGATTCATCTTTTAAAGCCGGTTTATTCAGCTTAGGGCAAACTTACAGCCTAGATTTAGGTGTTAGTAAACAGTTTTTAGATAAAAATTTACAGATTGGGATATTGGTTAAAGATATTTTTAATACCTCAAGTTTAAACCAATTAGAATCCACTGTTAATGGTATAAAACAAGTCTACGGTCAAAATGATAACAATCGATATGTTAGACTTTCTGCCAGTTATAGTTTCGGAAACAAAAAAATAGATGAAAAAAGGCGAAATTTTGGAAATGAAGAAGAAAGAAGGCGAGCAAACTAGAATTATAATATAAAAGCCCATAAATAACATTATTTCTGGGCTTTTAATTTATAATAAAATAACTTCTAGTCCACCTTTTTTTCTGTGTTTTTAATATCAAACGTTTCAAAATCACCAGCATTCACCACAGTCCAATTATCAAAAGTTTTAAAATATTTTTTAATAACTTTATTTACATCTTCAACTGTTAAAGCGGTAATATTATTTTCTATATTTTTTTGAAAACTTAAATCTCTATCATAATACAAGTTATTATTAATCAATGTAGACAACTCATCATCTTTTGCCCTAGACACATTCTTGTCTTGCACCCAATTTGTAACTGCTGTATTCAATTCATCCTCAGTAATACCATCTTTAATAAAATGAGCTATTTCTTCTTTAAAGCCTAATTGTACTTTAGCATCATTTTCTGGAGCATAAATAGCATAAACCATTATAGATGATTTTTTATTTTCCGGATCAGGATCTACACTTACTCTTCCTCCCGCTCCATAACTTACTCCATCTTTTTGCCTTAAACGTCCTGCTATTCTAGAATTTAAAAATCCGCCTCCAAAAATATTACTAGCAACTTGAAGCGCAGCAAAATCTTTTTCATCTTGACTACTTTCGAAAGCTAAAACCCCTACACTAATAGCATTTTTCTTACCTGGAGTCTTTATTTTTATATTTACAGCTATATTTACCTTATATGTATTTGAAATTGCAGCATAAGGTTTATTTGATTTAAAATTTGAAAACTCTTTTTCAAAATATGATCTAATAACTTGCTCTTCAATATTTCCAATTGCAATTAATGTTGCACTATTTGATATACCATAAAAAGTATTATAAAACTCTTGCAAATCATTAATTGCAACATCATTAATAGCAGCTATATCTTCCTCTATAGATTTGACATATAGTGGATGCCCTTTTTTAAAATTCTGATTTAATCGTCTTAACTTTTTTCCTGCTAAATATTGAGGATCAGTTTTGTTTTTTTCAATATTAGCTAAATCCATAGTTTTTAGTTTATCAAGTTCAGCTTTATCAAACTTTGGATGTTTTAACATATCTGTCATTAAAGCCAATGATTCCATAAGGTTAGCTTTGGTTGTGTTAACTTTAGCAGTAACTCGTCCATTAGAACTCCAAAAATTAACTGAAGATTTAATAGCACTTAACTTATCTTGAATATCCTGTCTTGAGTTATTCTTCGAGCCTTTATTTAACATTCTCACAGTATAATTATCAATATTATCTTTATTCATAAAATCATCTACACTTCCATTTCTAAAAGTAAATGTCAAAGTTACTGTCTCTCCTCTATTATCTTTCTTTATAAAACCATATTCTATTGGTAACTTTTCAAAAGTTCCTGAATTCAATCTATTTTGAATATTATCATAAGACACATCAAAAGCCTCTCCAGATCCAAAACCTTCCTTTCCTTTATAATTAGATGTTAATTCATCTAAATTTCCAGTATGCTCAATTTCTACTCTAATTGGCTTTTTTGATGGCACAAAATTACCAATTGTTCTATTTGTATTTATAAAATAACGGTTAATAGCCGCATTTACTTTTTCTTTAGTCATTGCTTCTACTCTATCTCTATGAATAAAAGAGAGTCTCCAATCACCAGCACCAATAAATTCGCTCATATAAGTTCCTAAACGAGCCGAATTTCTATTAATTTGATCATACTGTTTCAATAAATTAGCTTTAGATCGTCTCAATTCCTCATCTGTCACGGGGTAATCTTTTAAGTTATCAAGTAACGATGTTAATGTTTTTTCTGCTTCAGTTATTGATTTATCAGACGGTACATCTACATTAAAATAGATAAAAGATGGTTCTTTAGTAAATGGAGAAAAAGACCAAATTGACGATGCTTTTTTTTCATCAATTAAAGCTTTATACAACCTTCCTGATGGCTGACTGGTTAAAACATCTTTCAAAACAGCAATAGCTGCATAATCTTCATGAGAACCTGCTGGTGTATGATATAATCCTGCCACTACTTGTAAATCTCCAACTCTGCTCAAAACGACACGTTTCTCACCATCTTGTGCTGGCTCTATTGTTGGAATATCTCTTAACGGCTCATCTGGGTTTTTAATCGCTGCAAATTTGTTCTTAATAAGCTTCAACATTTTATTATTTTCAAACTTACCAGTAACCATAAGTACTGCATTATCTGGTCTATAATATTTTTTATAAAATGCTTTTAATTTTTCAACAGGAACACGTTCTATATCTGACTTGTTACCTATTGTAGAATTACCATAATTGTGCCACATAAAGGCAGTTCTAATAACCTTTTGCATTAAGACTTTTGAGGGCGAATTTTCTCCACTTTCAAACTCATTTCTTACTACAGAAAACTCAGATTCTAAATCTTTTTTGGCTATAAATGAATTCACCATTCTATCAGCCTCTAAATCTAACGCCCATTCTAAATTTTCTTTATTTGCATTAAAAGTTTCAAAATAATTTGTTCTATCATACCAAGTTGTTCCGTTTGGTCTAGCTCCACGTGCTGTAAGCTCCTTAGGTATATCAGGATGGTTTGGAGTCCCCTTAAATATCATATGCTCTAATAAATGAGCCATTCCTTTTTCACCATACCCTTCATGACGAGAACCTACCTTATAAGTTATATTTACAGTTATTGTTTGTGCAGAATTATCTGGAAACAAAAGTACTTTAAGTCCATTCTTTAATTTATATTCAGTTATCCCTTCTACACTTGCTGTTTTCTCTTGAGCATCAACATTTAAAGAAAAAACTAGAATAATTGATAAAATAAATGCTCTAATAAATAAAAGATTGTTTTTTTTCATGATGATTCATTATTGATTTACTGTAAATTTAAAATAATTCACCACAAAAGCGTGTTAAACATTTTACAATTAAAAAACTTTGAATATCCGTAATTAGGCATAATTATAAAAAAGACTTATTTTAGATAAAAAAATAAGGATGAATATTTTCAGTTTTACAGCCCATTTTGATAGTGAGGAGTCCTGTCGTAATCACTTTAAGGTAGAGCGAGATAAAATAGGAGTTGTCTGTAAAAGATGTGCTCACGATAGTCATTATTGGATAAAAAGTAAATGGAGTTATGAGTGTAAAAGATGCCGAAGTAGAACCTCGTTAAGAAGCGGCACAATTATGCAAAGTTCGAA
>CALKXS010000018.1 GCA_938003745.1 uncultured Algibacter sp. | reverse complement strand
CAAACAGCGCTGGCAAATTGAAATGTGTTTTAAAGCTATGACATCTAGTGGTTTTGATATTGAAAAAACACATCTACAAGATATCGAAAGAATAGAAAAATTGATCTTGCTGGTCATGATTGCTTTTGTTTGGTGCTATAAGATTGGAATATACTTGCATCAAATCAATCCTATTACAATCAAAAAACATGGCAGAAAAAGCCAAAAGTATCTTTAAATATGGACTCTCTTTTCTGGCTAGTGTTTTGCTAAAATCTGGAAATCAAAATGATAATAATATATTTCAGTTTTTGTCATGTACTTAGACATAATGTTTAAAATTATGCAGCTTTTATTTAGGATGAGTCATTTTGAAATTCAACGTAACGAAGTTATTTACGTTACACAAGGTGATAGAAAACCGTTTATAAATAATCCGTACTTAGCAACGTCAGTTTGGAGAGGAACTGTTGCAGAGAATAAGTGGAACTAAAAATTTCAATACAATAATAGAATACAAAACAGCTTCATTTGAAGCTGTTTTTTTATGTTTTAATTACTACATTTGTTTTTCATAAAAATTAAAATATTCTATTATGGGCGATATTATAAAATCACTGCATTCTTATTGGGCGTACCTAGTATTAATAATCTTAGTTCTCGCAACTGTTAATGCACTAATAAAAACCTTTGGAGATAAAGAGTACTCTGCAAAAGATTTTAGAATTTCATTATTTGCACTTATCGTTTCTCATATTCAATTAACAATAGGGCTAATTTTATATTTTGTATCGCCTCGTTTTGAGCTTTGGAGTGAACTAGGAGGTGGCGTTATGGGAAATTCATTAGCTAGATTATATTTAGTAGAACACCCATTAATTAATATTATTGGAGTTGCACTTATAACTATAGGGTATTCAAAACATAAAAAGAAATTGAGCTCAAATGGGAAATTAAAAACAATAGCTATCTTTTACACAATAGCATTGTTGTTGTTTTTATCAAGAATCCCTTGGAGTACTTGGTTAGGATAAAAATTTTAAAGGAGATAATTTAATTATCTCCTTTTTTTATTTCTTTTATTATATAAACATAAGATGGTAAATGATCACTAAACCCGTTAGTGAATTTACTATTAGAAAAACTTCTAAAAGGATATCCCTTGTATTTTCCATCGCTATGTAACAAGTAATTTTTATTATAAATCCCCGCTTTATAAAATCTAAAAGAAGAGTAATCCTTTTTAAGTAAAGGCTTGGTAATCATAATTTGGTCAAATAAATTCCAACTATCACGATATGCATTGGTCCCAATACCATTTTTATAAAAGGTTTCCATGGGGTTGTAAATGCCTTTAAATTTAACGTCTTTTTTATCTTTTTTTGCATTTAAAGCTTTCTTTACACTGGCATTGGTTGGGTTATCATTTAAATCTCCCATAATAAAAACCTTTGCATAAGGATCAATAACCTGAAGTGAATCAACCAGTCGTTTACTTAGTTTGGCAGCAGCAACACGTTTTGGTCTGCTGCGTTCTTCTCCCCCTCTTCTAGAGGGCCAATGATTCACAATAATATGTATCATCTCTCCATCTAAATTACCGCTTACTAGTAATTGATCTCTAGTGTAAATACGTTCTCTAGTTTTATCATCATAAATCTTAAGTTCATGCTTGCTAGATGCCAATGGTGTGAATATTTTTTTCTGATATAATAAAGCTACATCTATCCCTCGAGCATCAGGTGAATCATAATGAACAATACCGTAGTTTTTGTCAATCAGTAATGAATCGTTTATCAAATCTTCTAAAACAGTTTTGTTCTCTACTTCGGCAATACCAATAATTGCAGGTGTATTTTTACTAACATCTGTTCCTATATCGGTTAGAACACGAGCCATGTTTTTCACCTTCTTTTGGTAGACAATTTCTCTGTCGGTTTTAATCTCCATCATAGGGCTGTATTCATCAAATTTATTAGGGTCGTTTTCAGTGTCAAATAAATTTTCTAAATTGTAAAATGAAATTGTATGAATTTTAAACTTTTTATTTTGTGAATTTACGTTTAAATTTAAGTTTAAAAGTATTACTATAATGATTAAATTTAAATGATTCATTGATGATATGTGTTAACTTTTTAAGCTTAAAAAAAGATTAAGCCAAATACATTTGTAAATGTAAGAAGTTATTAATTTATAAGTGATATCTAAATATAAATATGAAAAAATTGCTCTTATTTTTCTTTTTTGGATGTTTTTCTATTAGTGCGTCTTCTCAAACTTTGATAAAAGGAAGTGTGAAAGAAACTCTGTCTTTAGACCCTATTGAAAATGTAATAGTTAAAATTGAATCTTCAGAATTATCAATTAAAACAGATGCTTTTGGGCAATTTTATTTCTCTAAAAATATTCCATTAGGAGAGCAAATATTAAGAATATTTAAAGAAGGATATCTTGCTAAACGCTACCCAATTATTGTAAACGAAGGTGAAACCGTTAATATCACAGATATGACTTTGGAAGTAGATAACTCTCAAAATGAAGATTTATATACGATAACATTGTCTGATGATGAACTTGATGCAGATGAAAGCGGATTGGGTAATATTTCTGGATTATTATCATCCTCTCTAGATGTTTTTCAACGTACAGCAGCATTTGAGTTTAGTTCTTCTTTTTTTAGAGTTCGGGGTTTAGACTCAGATAATAGTTCTGTTTTGATAAATGGTATCGAAATGAATAAAATTTATAATGGAAGACCGCAATGGAGTAATTGGGGAGGTTTAAATGATGTGTTACGAAATCAAGAATTGACTTCGGGATTAGTACCATCAAAGCATAATTTTGGTGGGATTTTAGGTTCTACAAATATTATTACAAGATCATCAGAAATGCGTTCTGGAGGCCGTATTACATATTCGTCATCCAATCGAAGCTATTCAAATAGACTCATGGCTATGTACGCTTCTGGACTTTTAAAAAATGGTTGGGCATATACCTTATCTCTGGGAAGACGTTGGGGAAATGAAGGATATCAAGACGCTACATTATACGACTCTAATTCATTTTTCGTTTCCGCGGAAAAGAAACTCAATGAAAATCATAGTTTAAGCTTTACTGGTATTTATGCTCCAAATAGACGCGGAAAATCTTCTGCAAATACTCAAGAGGTTTATGATTTAAGAGGTACAAAGTATAATGAGTATTGGGGCTATCAAGATGGCGAAAAACGAAACTCACGGATTAAAAAAGTTGTAGAACCTATTATAATGTTAAATCATTATTGGATATTAAATAGTAAATCTTCTTTAAATACAAATGTGGGCTATCAGTTTGGGGAATTTGGCAATAGTCGTTTAGCCTATGGTGGAGCAAATTTAGTAACTACAAACGATGGTAAAGTTACTTTTGAAAGGGGAGGGACAAACCCAAGCCCAAGTTATTATCAAAAACTACCAAGTTATTTTGAAGGTAATTTTCCAGGAGATTTAGGGTTTGCATACACCGCTCAGCAAGATTTTTTGAATGATGGTCAACTTAATTGGTCGCAGATGTATGAAGCCAATTTAATTAATACATCGTTGGGAAGGAATGCCTCATATATGCTTTATGAAGATCGTGTTGATGATAAGCAACTGTCCATAAATTCAGTTTATAAAAATGAAATCAATGATCATATTCAGTTTAATGGAGCATTGAATTATAAAAGGTTACAGTCTGAAAACTATGCAGAAGTATTGGATTTACTTGGTGGTACTGGGTTTTTAAATGTAGATAGCTTTGATGGTGTTCAATACGATTTACAAAACCCAAATAGAATTACCCAAGTAGGAGATAAAGTAGGTTATAATTATAACATGCTTGCTAACGCTATTTCTGGCTATGTGCAAACTCAATTTAAATACGATAGAGTAGATTTTTACGCATCAGCAAATGTATCAACAACCAAATACCAAAGGGAAGGTTTATTTCAAAATGAATCGTTCGAAAATAATTCATTAGGTAAAGGAGACGAACTTTCTTTTACGGGTTTTGGGTTTAAAACAGGAACAACCTACAAACTTTCAGGAAAACACATTTTCGATTTTAATGCAGGATATATAACCAAAGCGCCTTCCATAAGAAATAGCTTTTCAAATTCGAGGTCTAATCACAACGTAGTACCAAATATTACAGAGGAAAAAATAATGTCTGTTGATGGAAGTTATATCTACCGATCAGATATAATAAAAGCAAAATTAACGGGGTTTTATATACAAATTAAAGATGCTAACGAAATTGGCTTTTATTTTGCAGATGGTATTGGAAATGTCATAGCAGAATCTGGTACACAGCAGTCTGGTAAAGATGAAACCGAATTTATTCAAGAAATTCTTCAAGGTATTAATAAGAATCATTTAGGTGCCGAATTTGGTTTAGAAGCTCAAGTAACTACAACTATTAGGCTGAAAGGAGCTGCTGCTTATGGGCAATATACTTATGCGAATAATCCAGATTTATATTTGTCTTCAGATAGATTCGAGAATGTGTATTTAGGAAAATCATATTTAAAAGATTATAAATTGGCTGTTGGTCCGCATCAAGTATATTCCGTAGGTTTCGAGTATCGGGATCCAGATTACTGGTGGTTTGGAGCCACTGCAAATTTTTTCAATAAAACATATGTTGATATTAGTCCACTAACAAGATCCGATAATTTTTATAAAGATGTTGATGGATTTCCTTTTCTAGATTACGATGAAACAATTGCAAGAGAACTTTTAAAACAAGAAACCTTTGATGATTATATGACGGTAAATCTTACTGGAGGTAAATCGTGGCTGATTGATGGAAAATATATTGGACTATTTGTTAGTGTTAATAATCTGTTAGACGAAGTTTATAAAACAGGCGGTTTCGAGCAAGGACGAAATGCAAATTATAGACAATTACGAGAGGATAAGGTATTAAATAAGCCAATTTTTGGGTCGAAGTATTGGTATGGTCGCGGCGCTACTTATTTTCTCAATTTAAATGTTAGGTTTTAAATTGAAAAATAATCGTTTGATGTATTGGCTGAGGTTTATGTTAAAATTTTTAAGACAGCCAAAAAGCGGTTCTATTGTCATATCGATTTTGTCGAAATATTTCAACCTATTACTAGTTGTGTTTAGTTTTGACAAGCCTGTGCTGAATTTTTATCGAAGTGCTCAACTTGACAAAGTAGTATTAAAGTGAATTTTAAGATGGTTTTATAAAAAGAATTATTATGAATAAAATTAACAAAACTAAAAATGTACTAAGTATAATGCTCTTGGTGTTATTTGCCTTTTCATGCGTCAATGATGATAATTACGGTATCCCAAATCTAAAAGAAGGTGAAAGTGTTGTTATTCCAGAAAATAAAATAACAACGTTTAGAGCCATTCATAATCGATACGAACAAGCCGTTAATAACGGGAATGGTACCGCTATGATTGATGCAGACGAAGATATTTACATAGAAGGCTATGTGGTGTCTAGCGATGCGGCAGGTAACTTTTTTGAAGAACTTATTATTCAAAATAAGGTAGATGGAAAGGGAACAAATAGCGACCCAGGATTAGGGCTTAAAGTAGATATTAACGTAAGTAGTTTATCTGGTACCTATGAGTTTGGTAGAAAGGTTTATGTAAAACTTTCTGGTTTAACTATTGGAGAATCAAGTGGAGTCATTACTGTAGGAAAAGGTAATAGTGCACAAGTGGGTCAAATACAAGCAGCAGAGTATAGAGACGTTATTATTAAAACGGAAGAAGTTGCTACCATAATTCCAAAGCTTGTTAGTCCTCAAGACTTATCAGAAGCAGATGAAAACACCTTAGTGCAATTAAGTAATATGCAACTTAATCGTTTTGAGTTGGGCACAACTTACGCTGGAGAATCTATTGATGAATTTGATGGGTTTAGAAGATTTGAAAGCTGTGATATGGGGGTGTCCATAATTATGCAAACTAGTACGTTTTCAGATTTTAAATCGGTAATAGTTCCCCAAGGTAAAGGCACTGTTACTGGTGTATTTAGTCGAGATTTTAGAGATAATTTTAATGTGTTAATTGTGAATAGTACAACAGATGTTGTTTTAGATGATAATGAGCGATGCGACCCTCTAGAATTTAGTTGCGGGTTAGCGAATACTACAGGAACAGGAAATTTATTTTATGAAGATTTTGAATCTCAAAAAAATAATAAAGTGGTAGTTGGTAATGGTTGGACTAATTATATAGAAGATGGCTCTAAAGGTTGGGAAGCTTACTCGTCTTCCTCATCTAATGCTTCTTTAGGACGTTCTGCCAGATTTAAATCTTCTAGTTCTGGTGATGCTAGTAATATTGGTTGGTTAATAACTCCGGCTATTAATTTAGATGAACAAGATGGCGAAACGTTACGTTTTAAAACTTCCAATAGTTTAGCAGATAGTAGTTTCATGGAAGTATTGTATTCCCTAGATTGGGATGGCACAGAAGCGAATGTTACAAGTGCCACTTGGAGTATTTTATCTGATGCCTATGTGGTAAAGGACTCAGATTCTTTTGCTCCATGGTTTAATTCTGGTAATGTAGATTTATCCTGTTTATCTGGAACTATTCACATCGCTTTTAAGTATACAGGTAGCGGACAAGGTACTTTTGATGGGGTTTATGAGTTGGATGAGGTGAGTGTTGATTATGTGGAGTAATTAATATGATTAGTAACTCTTTATCCTTAGCCTAACCAAAACAAAAATATCAGTTTTTAAATAGTATGGTAATCTTGTAAGTTTCTTGCTCCTAAGTATTCCATATAGGTTTTGTAATGAAATCACTTTCTACAGTATTTTAAATATTTTTATTTATTGCTTCGTTAAGTTTTACTTAGCCATCTAGTGAGGTATATTAATCTATGCCTATTGCCAAACATCTCCTCCAGAAAGTTTTATAACACCATATAGAGGTAAGATTATTACTATGATTAGTAAAATGATAAATTTCATTTTACTAATCACAGGAATACTGTATTTTTTTGACATTTTATCTATTCTATTTTTAAAAAAATAGTGAACTATAATTAACCAAATTATACCTATTGGAAAAAATGCCAACTTATTTGTGTCTGAGTTACTACTATATTTAGGAATATCAAAGTCTATTAAGTATTTGATTCCTTGTAACAATAAAAAGACATGTACTAATTGTGCGATAAATACTAAACAGGCACAGTTAAAAACTGGGTCATGATTTTTTTTTGATTTAAAAAAACTATAAATAATGAAATATAATTTAGAATACATTTATATAATTTTAATCATTAAACAAATTTTGAGTTATCGTTTGCCCTGTATAATACTGTGTTGTCAAATCTAGAACTAAATATATCCCTCCAGCTACCCAACCTATTGGATTAAAGTATGCCAGTCCAATAATATACCTGTGACAAATAAATCTGCATTATGGCTATTTTCCCATCCGTTTGTCGCTCCATCATATATAATTGCGCCAAAACTTACAGCAGTTAGCCCCTTCGAAAGTCTTCCTGCGAATTTTATTGTACTATTAAATCTTGTTTTTGTAAATTGAATGCTTGAAACACTTTTGCTACTTGTACTCATTTCAAAAACGATACAAAATGCTTTTTGAAGCCCAAATTTAACCTTATGAAATAAGGTGTTTGCCGTAGAGCTTTCAACATGATGACAGTTACAGTTATAACAATGGTATTTATAATCCTTTTTCATACAGCCTTTGTTACCTTGACATTTTGAACATGTAAAACCATCCTGCCATTTATATTTGGCTAAATACTCTTTACATTTATCATCATTTGGTAGTTCTTTTACAAAGTTTAGTATGTTTTTACCTTTAAAGTGTTCCACATTCTAATCTTTTAAACTAATAAGATACGGAGTTTATGTTAATAAGTCAAAAGATTAATTTTATTTTCATGTTAGGAAATTATTTATAACGCTATATTAAATCATAACTCTACTGTACTCAAAAAATTTGCTCTTATAATTTCTTTTTTACCATCTTTTATCATACTAATGTATGATTTTGTTAAATGAGTGCAATACTCTAATTTATCTTTGTCTAATAGAACACTCATTAGTAGGTATTTATGGCATTTATCAATGTCACTACTTTTAATTGGCTTTATTTTTGAATATAATTTATTTAAATAATCTTCACTTTTTAACGAGTCTCCTTTTAATTGATACGAAATGCCTAATAATAAATCTTTATAATCACTACCTGACAATTTATTTAATTCTGTTATAGCCTTTTTGAAATTTGACGTATACAAATATCTTTTTGCCTTCATGATATTCAGGTTCTCTATTTCGGTTTTAGATAATTCGTTTTCTGAATAAATATCAAACAAACTATCTAATTGCTTTAACATAGGGTATTCATTAAATTTAGTATTATCAGAAGTAAGATGAGTTATTGGTACATTAGAATATTTTAGAAATATTTCATACTTCAAACTGTTCTTTACACTATCATTTCTTGTAGTTAGCGTATCAATGTTAAAACGATTTCCTTTTCCTTCTTTTACTACTTTGTCTTTGCAACCAAAGATTAATAATAAACATGTAATAATTATTACTCTCATTTTATATAAATTTAAATGATAAAATTAGTGATTTTTTTAATAATCGGGATTAATTATATCACCCAGTAAATTTGACTTAAAGCCTATTCCCATCCCAACTGTTGAAGTTCTTCTGTACACACCTAATTGAAAATTTAGTATATTCAAATTATTAGGATTATTTGGTAGTGTTATTGTTTGACTACCAATATATGTTACACCTGAAGTATAATATTGTGAAATACCAGAACCAAAAGGAAGGCTCTGTATATTACTACTTCCTTCATATCCAACATTTAAAAATCCACTATATTTATTACCAGGATGATTTATGGTGCTTACAAAACCATTTAATTGAAGATAATAATCAGAACTGAAATTATTGTAACCGACAGTAGCAGATAAAGTAAAATTTCCTGCTATAACATCAACCCCTTTAGTGCTCCTATTAAAAAAAGAACTCCACCCAGTTCCAGTAATATTTCCAGCCATTTTGGTATATGTAAATGTTTGTCCTACTTTATAAGGGGGGGTACGTAATCCAGTAATATTTAAATATTCATATTCCTCTTCCGTAATCACCCAATCATTATAATCGCCCTCTACATAAACATTTACTCTTGGTCCTTCTACCAAAGGTATTTGCGAACCTACTTTTTCAGGTATTTTAATAGCGTTTTCAATAGTACCACTTCCTCCTGCAACGGTACTCCACTTTATATCTAGAGAACCTATGTCATTACCAGCAAGTGCAACAGAACCTAAAGGGGTAATACCTGCAATTTGTGGAGTAAAAATACCAAAAGCTTTACCTCCTCCTCCTGTTAAGAGCGCATGAACAGTTTCTCCTGCAATAGCCCCAAGAATAGCCCCTATAATAACTCCCTTCCAGGTATCCCCATCCCATTTCCAAGCAAAAGGATTTAATTCCCCGCCGTTGGCAACGGCGCCTCCTATCCATCCGCCTATTAAAACTCCTGCCAAAATAGTAATAAGTTCTTCTCCCGAAGGATCTGTATATTTAAGTGGGTTATTCCATACATAACCAAACCTATTAAAGCTTTGTGTACTATAAGGGTCTTGTACAAAATTATCTGGTGATAAAAAACGGCCTAAATTAGCATCGTACATTCTACCATTCATATGTATAAGCCCTACACTGGTAAAATGTTCGTGCCCTGTATATCCTCTTCCTAACAAAGAAGATTCGTAATTAAATGTTGTTGCGCCGTTTAGTCCAGAAAACTGTTCTACCTTACCCCAAGCTCCAAAATGCGTTTGCTCTACAATATTAGCGCTACTATCTGTAATTGCCAAAATACTACCTAAATAATCGCGATGTAAATAATGATATTCTGCATTACTCTCTTTTTTAATATGAGCTATGGGGGCGGTATAAGCATCTCCACCTACATAGGTTATAAATTTTGTAGAACTATCGTTATCATCATGAATAATTTCTATGGGCATGATGGACGAATACGTTTTTTTATACCTCAGATTTTCCTTATTACTATCTAAACCACCATAGTAGGCCGCGATTCTGTTCATCATGGGGCTATATTCAAAACTCACATGCCCTTTATTGTCTTCTACAATATCAACTGGCTTTTTAAACGCATTATATGTTATTTGTTGTAGTGCATGGTTTTCATAATAAGTGTCTCCCTCTGTGTTTAATTCTATTTCTTTTATTTTATATCTACTTTGAGATTGATACGCATAATCTCCCACTGCAGAGTTTGTATCTATTCTCCCAAAAGGATCGTAGCTTTTGGTATGCGTTATAGCTCCTGTTATTTGTGTTAATCGGTCTAAATTGTCATAATTAAAACCTTCCGATCCTGTAAAAGCCTTATTGTGCCTGCTGGTTAGGTTGCCTCGTTGGGCGTCAAAATTAAGGTCTAATTCTAAAGCGATTATACCATTGGTGCCAGTTTTTTGGTCTTTAAATTTAACGGCTAATCCGTACTGGTCATATTCGCTATGCTTAACAATGCCATTCCCTAAGTTAACCTCAGTAAGTTGTCCGCGACTATTTACGGTATTAATTTCCCAGAGTACGGTACCTAGGTTAAAATCACTTATTTTGTTTAAGCCACCGGATTGGGCATGAAAGTGATTTTGAATTTTAATTTCGTTTTCCAATCCAGAGATAAGACTTTTCATTTTATAGGTTTCTACATCTATTCTTCCTTCATTAGTATAGCTAAATAGTTTTTCGTAGGTGGCATCATTAGTCGTTTCTTTTACTGACTTTAATCTATCTTTGTAAAGTAATGCATCATCATAATCGTAAACATAAGAGAATGCTTTGTTATTAATATAGTCGGTACTGGTTATGGATGTTACTAATTTAGTGGTGTTATCGTACTGGTAACTTGAAGATATGCTGGTTTGGTCTCCTATTATAGTTTTACTTAGTGTTTTTCCATAATCATCGTAAGCTAGCGTTGTTTCGCCATTTGGTGTGATTTCTTTTAATAACTCTCCAAAAATATTATACTCATAAGTATATTCTCCTGCAGAAGGGTCGTTCATTTTGGTTTTTCTACCCCAACCGTCTATATCTATAGTTATTATATGGCCACCGTAATCTGTGGTTTTATTTGCACCATTGGCATAATAGGTGTAATTAATAATGCCTCCTGGGTCTTGAACTTGAACAATATTACCCAAAGCATTTTTGGTTGTAGTAACGGTTTTAACACCATCATTTGCTGTTCCTGTTAAGCCGTTATAAGTAAGGTCTATAGTTCTTCCGGTTGGTAATGTTCTGGAGAGTTCTCGACCATATTCATCGTAATAGAACTGTGTCCAGAGTCTAACGCTTCCAGGCATAAAAGGTTCACTTTGTCTGGTAATTCTACCTAGAACATCATATTCGTAATTTAGAGAGACCCATTCGTTATTTACATTACGAATTCTACTTTTGGTTTTCCAACCCCATCGGTTAATATAAATTTCTTCTCCACCTCCCAAACTATTTGTCGTGGTTCTTTTTAAATTACCAGTAGAACCACCTAGATAAGATACGGTAATGGTATTGTTTAAGTAATCCTTCTCTTTCTTTAAGCGGTTCCATTTATCAAAAATAAAGGTTGTGGTTTGCCCGTAAGGATTGGTTTTAGTTATAAGATGTCCATTATTTGGATTATATACATAGGTGGTTTTTAAGCCTTCAATATCTTCGGCTTCTGTTAAGAAGCGACCACTCGTATGGTATTTAAATTTCTCGGTTCTTTGTTTACCATCTCCACTTAGTGTTTTTTGAGTAATATTCCCGAAAATATCGTAAACAAAGTTTTCTGTTAACCATGATGTATCATGACCTTTTTTCTTTATTTCTGAAACTAGATTATTGGTATAAGTATATTGTTCTTCGTTGCTAAAAGTGTCTCCGCTTAACGTTTTGCTAACTACTTTTTTGGTTGGTCTACCTACATGATAATTGGCATCTACGGAAGCTATATTATTACTAAAAGTAAACGTTGTGGTGCTAGAACCTTCTGGGTAGGTTGTATTGTTAGTTACTACATTGTTATAAGAATCGTAAGTTAAATTTTGCGTGCTAGTTACATTTGTAAGACCATCTATTGTTATTACTTTACTTGGGTAGTTGCTATATACCTTGCTGTTACTAAGTGATGTGTTATACTCGTAAGACATTTTACTAACAAAAGACGTTGGTTCATCCTCTGATGGGTTATCTCCGGATGTTATCCATTGTTTAATAGCTGTATTTCTATTAAGTGGATTGTTAAGTGTTGTGGTCCATAGAGTTCCAACATTATCTCCTTCCCAATTAGTTTTTGAAAATTTTGTAAAACCCATAAAACCTAGACCTTCGATGTTAGCAATGGCGCCATGGTATTTAAAGCGTTGCTTACGCTCTAAGGTGCTGGCATTTTGAGTGACTTCTTCTACCACCTTAAGCGATGGCGCATTAGCAACGCTTACATAAGGATATACTTGTGCTGAACCTGCTGTATATATTGTTGACTCTTCTGTTAGGTTAGAATATTTTATATTGGTTACTATACCGTTATTGGAATTTCCGATAAGACAAACATCCTTTTGATGATCTTTTTTAATATCGTAGGCTTGTATTTTTTTTCCAGAAATAAAGGCGTATTCAGTCCCTTTTCTACGTGTTGACACATCTAAGTATACTGGAATTCCAAATTTCTTGATGCCATCATTATTATATTCTTCATAATTTGTATATCTAAAATTAATATCATTAGAAGAATCCATCCCGAAATTAGCCACAATACCAACTGCTTGAAAGGAATGTGTATCAAAGTCTCGCGGTGTAATAGTTTTATGATAGATAATATCTGTTTTACCATCTTTATTAAAATCTATAGGTATATAATTGTATTCAAAAATGGCTTCATCTGCTGTATCATTATGAGGATAAGGACGTGTATAGTCTTTGCCTTCAAATTGATAATATGACCCGCCTCCACTAAAATCGCTATAAACAACTTGAATATCTTTATCAAAAACTGTGTAGTTTTTACCCGTAGAAATAAAGAACTTCCAGGTACTACTTCCATTAGCTGTTGCTATGGCAAAATCTGATTTTCCATCACCATTATAATCTCCAGGAAGAATTGGGTAGTCTAAATCTATTCCTGTATCTGTTTTTTCTTCGATTAATTCTAAAGTTGAATTTTTTGTTAGTTTGTAAACATAAACTTTCCCATTTGTAAAATGTAATATATCTGTTTTTCCATCTCCATCGAAATCGGTAGTAACCAATCTATCATATTCTCCTATAGATATGTTTAAACGCCCTGCTTTACTGCTAAAGTTTGACGTTATTCGTCTATCTAGATTTATAAAATAAACATCGGAGTGGTTATAGTTATAATCAGTACAAACTTCTCTAGTAGCACCTCTAGGTCCTATAGGGACATCACGACAATTTCTAGAATAAGTATAAGGTTTACTTACTGCTATTACATCAGTTAAACCATCACCATTAAAATCTCCTGACAAATAACTCATTGGTACTAAAGATTCTTCATTATCTGTACTTGTTCTACCAATAAAAGAGACACCATCTTTGGCATGAAACCCTGGTTTTAAAATAAGATAATCTGTTCCTTTATAATCGACATCGGCTCCATTAGATAATATATTATTAGCTGTTACCTCAAAACCAAATTTGAATTCATTAGTTCCGTTTACTGGACTTGTAATATTTAGGGTTTGAGAGGCATTACTCTTTGAAGTATATCTTGGAGCATTCCATTGTTTGGTGTAAACTAAACTGCCAGAACCTCTAATGTCATTAATTTCAAATTTATTATCTTTTCTGCTAACTACAGCTTGATAAGACCATATTTTATTGTTAGAAGTTAATACTGTGGCTGGAAATATGTCATCGAAATCATTAATTGATTTCGATAACCCTACAAGATAATTATTGCTTATGTTGGTGAATGCAGATATTTTCTTATTTTCATCGGTATCTCTAATTTTTTTGTAAGTGACTATGTCCATTTTTCCATCGCCATTAAAATCACCATTAATCATATTGTTTTCTTTTGCCGAAAATTCTCTAGTTGATGTTAAAGATTGGTCTATTCTTTCTAGGTTATCTACTGTAGAATCATAGGCAAATTGCAAAGGAGCTAATGCTTCATAAGCACTATTTTGTTCTGTTATGCTACTTAACCTTTCATAGTCTAAGGAACTATAATCGTAAACTAAATCATATTTTCTATAGAGTTGATTGTTGGAGAAAATTTCAATTCTGTCTAAAATATCATCGTTTATAAATCCTGAATTGCCAATATAAGCATAATCACTTCGTTTTCGGTCTTTATAAAAAAACTGAATGCTATTTGGTGCGGCTTGTCCCGCCTGTGCACCATATGTTATATTATCAATTAGTAATATGCCCGAGTAGTGGTATGTGTAATTATAATTAGTTGCATTGCCTTGAGTATCTTCCATTTTAGAAATGGACCATTCTAATTTACTACTATTATTAGTACCATTGCCATACCAAAATCTTGAACCATCTGGATTGTAGACAATGAAATATGATGGTCCATTGTTAGTGCCGTAAGTTGATGTTCCATAGGCTACAACTTTAATATTAGAGTGGTTTTCGGTTTCATAAACAGAGCGACTAGCTCCGTAGGTACCACTTTTTAAAATTAATCGTTGTCCATCTAATGCATATCTATCATGGCTATCAAAATCGACTGGGTCTATAACTCCGTCATGAAATAAGGTTGATGGAATTCTTGTTATAGAAGATAGTCCAGTAACATTCCATCCCCAACCTGCTATTCCGTCTGAAGATTGGCTATTGTATGCTAAACCAATAGAGGGTTTACCACCATTAATTCCAGAAGGTAGCGTAAAGGGGACTTGATAGATAGCCGCTCCTGAAGACGTAACAGTGACACCTCCAGAAGTTGATAATCCAACAGTTGAATTAGTAGTTGTGGTTAAATTGGAGCTAGTAAATGTATTTAAGTTCTCATTTGAAATACTTTCGTGAAATTGTACTTCGGAGTTTTGTAATAATATGTTTTGAGACGTGATATTCGAAAAATTAAGTAATAAGATACCTAATAGTACTATTTTATAGTTTTTCATTTATAAAATAAGTTTTATTTTTTAATAATTTTTTTAGTTACCGTAGTTCCGTCATTTAAAAGGAACTTTACAATATATAAGCCAATAGGCCATGAGGATAGGTCTATTTTGGCTTCATGATTCCCTGAATTATAATTAATATGGTGTACTTTTGAGGTTAAATCAATTAGAACAATGTCTTTAATAGTATTGCTATATTTTTGACCCCATTTAATTGTTAGAAGCCCTTTTGTAGGGTTAGGAAATATAGCAAGACTGTTATCAAATTCTAGATTATCTACAATGATTTCTTCAGTTTCTTCCTGATTAGCTTTTTGTTTCTTGCTACTTGATTTTCCTGTGCCACAATTACCATCTTTACAATATTTTCTTTCTACTTGATTACTCGCTGAATCGTATGAAAAAATAAGTTTTGATTGTGAAAATGTTGTTGTAGTTGTTAATAGAAATAAAAGTATGAGTATTGTGTTTTTCATTGAGCTTATTTTCGATTTCTTAGTAATTTCTCTATTTCTGTTAGCCTTATAGACATTGATTTTAGCTTTTCTATTTCTAGTTTCTCGATTTTATCACTTTGAGATTTAATCTTATTATTTTGGATTTCTAATTTTTTTTCCTGATCAATAGTATAAAGCATCAATTCCTCAATTTTTTGAAGTAATTTAGAATCCATTTCCCCTAAAAAGAAACCATCTTTTTTTATTTCTTCAGCACTTGGTATATTTTTTAAATGGCCATTTTCTGTAATTTGTTGTTCTACTTCTTTTAGTGTTGGTAGGTTGTAATTATTCTCAAAAACAAAATCTGGCCAGTTAGGGTAAGTCGCTACTTTTATTTCGTTTGCTGCTATTCTTCCGTTAACTCCTAGTTTGAAGCCTTTGGTATCTGTGGTACCGATGCCTACATCTCCGTTTCCAGTAACAATTAATTTATCAACAGCTGAAGATCTTAACCTTAATAAATATCCGTTGGTAGTTGAAGTGTTATTTACAGTTAAACCATACCCTCCCATTGATGTCGAACTATTTTCAACCACAAAACCATTTTGATTACTTATATTTAAAATATGTAATTTACTTGGAGGTGTTGAAATTCCAATTCCTACATTCCCTGTATTACCATCAATCGTCATTCTTGTTGAATTATCAGCCACAATGAATACTTTTCTACCTCCATCTCCCGCTAGACCAGCAGCCATAGTGTTATCTGTTCTACTCCATATAAATCTGTTTGAGTTGTTGTTCCTAACTTTAATAATTCCATTTTCTATTTGAAGTTTTTCGGTAGGGTTTGTTGTTCCAATACCAATATTCCCATTACTACCAAATAAATCAGCTCCTGAAGAACCTAATCTAATACCTCCTACGCTGCTGTCTTGATTACCATATAATCCAATTATATTTCGTCTATCTATATCAGTAAAAAAAATATCATCACCAATACTAAGGTGTTTTGTCCCAGATGTTCCTAAATCAGGTATATACAAATCCTTAGTTGCCACGGCTCCATTTACCTCAAGCTTATAATTGGGGTTTGTTGTACCAATACCAATATTTCCAATATTCTTAATAGTCATAATATTTCCATCTCCAGGATTTACTCCATGAGAAATATTTAAATCATTATTTAAACCATGATTAATATGAAAAATAGAATTTCCATTGCCAGGTAAAAAGATATTGCTGATTCGCTGTTTCTATTTAGTACCGCACTTTGTCCAAACCCTAATGAACTTATTATTAAAGTTAAAATAAAAACTGTTTTTCTCATTTTTGTATAGTGCATAATTTATTTTTTAAATTTTAATCAAAGCTTCTAAAAAGCTAATTCTATTTTACAAATTTACATTAAAATGTAGGAATAAGAAATTAAAAAAAATAAGAAAAAAAATCTTGTTAAGTAAGTTTTTTTGCTGAATTGTGTTTTAATATATTGATATGGGAATCCATATTGCTTTTAAACAAAGAGGAAGTGGGCAAAGTACTTTTGATGATGTTTATGAATTGGACGAGGTGAGTATTGATTTTGTGGAGTAAATTTAAATAAATAGTTATAAATTCGCCAAATGACCACATTCGACACTCTATTCTTGCATTTTTTTAAGTTTTACAAAGACAAGAAAAATAAAAAAGCTAATCGTATAGCAACCGTTTATGTAACGTTTTTACAAGCTACCTTGCTTTTGCTTTTGGGTGTGTTTTTTGCAGGTTTTTTTAGTCAGATGAATGTTAGTACGATGTCTTCTACAAAAGCATGGACATTGTTTGTTTTAGTTGTAGTTTTTTTAAGTTTTAAAAACTGGATGAACTATGGCGGAAAAAAACGAAATGTATTAAACTCCAAAATGCTTAAAAAGAAAAAACTACCTTATAATATTTTGTTGCTTTGGTTTTTACCGTTTGTTCTTTTGGCATTGTGTTATGTGCTTTCTATGGCTACTTAGTTTTTATGATAACTTGTAAAAAAAGCCCAATCAAATTTTAAAATTTGATTGGGCTTTTTTGCGTTAGGGATTGAAGCATTTGTTGGAGCTCCTCGCAGAGAGCGACTGCTGAAATATTTATATTCATGAGTTCAATAAATTGAGATAGAAAATCACGAATAAAGCGCGACCCTTGTGGTAACGCCTATATATTAATTATCGTTTAATAACTTAGATAACTCATCTAACTTTGGAGTTAAAATAACTTCTATACGCCTGTTTTTTGCTTTGCCTTCGGCAGAATCGTTAGTTGAAACTGGAGCAAATTCTCCGCGTCCAGCCGCTGTTAAGTTTTCTGGAGTAATATCAGCATTTTCACGTAAAATATTCACGATAGATGTTGCACGTTTTGTAGATAGATCCCAGTTGCTGGTTAATATTCCGTTGCCTTTGTAAGGCACATTGTCGGTGTGTCCTTCAATAAGTACAGCAATGTCTGGATTAACGCCTAAAACGCTACCTAGTTGCTTAACGGCTTTTCTACCTTCGGTACCAACAGCCCAACTTCCAGAGTTGAATAATAGCTTGTTTTCCATAGAAACATACACTTTTCCGTCGCGTTGCTCTACAGTAAGTCCTTTACCTTCAAAATCTGTTAAGGCTCTTGAGATGGCATCTTTTAACTTAGTCATAGCGGCATCTTTGGCAGCGATAACACTTTCTAATTCGGCTACACGGTTAGAACGATCTTCAAGTTCTTTTTTAAGTTTTGCTAAACGAGCGTTTTCGGCAGATAATGCTTGTTCTTTCGCTTCTAATTGTGCTAATAACTCTCTGTTCTTTTTAGAGTTTGCAGCAATGGCCTTAGAGCTGTTTTGTTCTAAGGCGTCATATGAAGCTTTTAAATTATCGTAGTTTGATTTTATTGCGTTATAATCTGATTGCAATTTATCTCGGTTAGCTACAGCTTCGTTATAAGAAGACTGAAGTTTATTTAATTCGTTTTGTGCTTTTGTTTTAGCGCTTAATAAATCATTGTTTTCATCAGACAATCTCCTGTTTTCTGATTTTAAATTATCGTACTTGTTTTGTAAATCTTTATACACTTTTGGAGATACACAAGATACTGAAAGCGCCAATGTTAAGGCTAGTAACGAAATTTTTTTAATCATTTGTTTAGGTTATTTATTGTTTATGTTGATTTGATATTATTATTATTGAATATCCGTTTTCACTCATAATCCAGTAATATTTGCTATTACAAGTCTATCAAAGAGTTTATCTTCAAAGTATCTTCGGTTTAATTTATATACAAATTCATTGAGGTATAATTGAAGATACTTTCCTTTTAT
>CALKXS010000017.1 GCA_938003745.1 uncultured Algibacter sp. | reverse complement strand
ATCACAAAATAAAAGGAAAGTATCTTAAATTATACCTCAATGAATTTGTATATAAATTAAACCGAAGATACTTTGAAGATAAACTCTTTGATAGACTTGTAATAGCAAATATTACTGGATTATGAGTGAAAACGGATATTCGATAAATTAATTATTAGATATAAAAAAGCCTCGTATTGCGAGGCTTTTTTATATCTAATAATTAATTAGGTTAACCATTAATTACTTTTTCTTGATGATTAATTGATTCTTGATGAACTGCTTTAAACATTCTCAAGATGAACTCTTCACTTAATCCGTGTTGTTCCCCTTCTAAAACCATTTTACCTAAAATTTCATTCCAACGCTTAGACTGTAAAACAGCAACGTTTTTAGTTTTCTTAAGTGCTCCAATTCCATCTGCAGCTTGCATACGCTTACCTAATAAATCTAATATTTGATTATCAACAACATCAATTTGAGCTCTTAAGTTATTCAATCTTTTGTTGTAATCTTCTTCATTATTTCCTTCTTTTCTAATTTTCAAATCTTTCATGATTTGAACTAGTGTCGCAGGAGTTACTTGTTGAGCAGCATCACTCCAAGCATTTTCAGGATCGTAATGTGTTTCAATCATTAAACCATCAAAGTTTAAATCTAAAGCTTCTTGAGAAACTTCATGAATCATATCTCTTTTACCAGTAATATGAGAAGGATCATTAATTAATGGAATATCAGGGTATTTGTTTTGAAACTCAATAGCCAATTGCCATTCTGGAGTATTACGGTATTTTGTTTTTGCATACGTTGAAAAACCTCTATGAATGGCTCCAATATTTTTAACACCAGATTTATAAATTCTTTCAATACCACCTAACCATAAAGCTAAATCTGGATTTACAGGGTTCTTAATTAATACAGGCTTATCTGTTCCTTCTAATGCATCTGCAATTTCTTGCATAATGAAAGGAGATACTGTAGAACGTGCTCCAATCCATAATAAATCAATATCATGCTCTAAAGCTAATTTTACGTGAGCAGCATTTGCTACTTCCGTACAAACTTTCATCCCTGTTTCTTCCTTTACTTTTTGTAACCATTTTAAACCTAATGCTCCAACACCTTCAAACATACCCGGACGTGTTCTTGGTTTCCAAATTCCAGCTCTAAAATAGCTTACATCAGTATCTTTTAATTCATATGCAATTTTTAATACTTGCTCTTCTGTTTCAGCACTACATGGTCCTGCGATTACTAGTGGATGATCTAAATTTAAATCATCTAACCAAGTTCTCATTTCTTTTGTCTTTTCCATAATGTTTAATAAAATTTCAAAAATCAAACTCCAAATCCCAAACTATACTGTTTGCTCTTTATAATTGGAATTTTAGATTTCTTTGTTCGGATTTAATTTTAATTTATTCCGTTTAAAATATCTTTAATATGATTTGTACTTTTCATTTCATCAAAAATAGCTTCGAAATTTTCATCTTTCATAAGCTCTTTGAATTTAGTTAGGTTACTTATATATTCTTCTAATGTTTCAATAACATTAGTTCTATTTTGTTTAAAAATTGGTGCCCACATTTCTGGAGAACTTTTTGCGAGACGCACTGTTGATGCAAATCCACTACCCGCCATATCAAAAATATCACGTTCGTTCTTTCCCTTTTCAATAACGGTTTTGCCTAACATAAACGCACTTATATGTGACAAATGGGACACATAGGCAATATGCTTATCATGATCTGCAGGGTTCATATAGCGAATACGCATTCCTATGTCTGAAAACAATTTTAAAGCCTTTTCTTGTAGCTTAAAAGTTGTTTTTTCTACTTCACAAACGATATTTGTTTTCCCAACAAACAAACCTTTTATAGCTGCTGTTGGTCCAGAATGTTCTGTACCAGCAATAGGATGCATTGCTAAGAAATTTCTACGCTTTGAATGATTTTCAACCACTTTACATATATCTACTTTTGTAGACCCTGCATCTACCACCAAACCTTTGTCAGATATTTTATCTAGAATGGTTGGCAATAACTTTACTGTAGCGTCTACAGGAATAGAAACAATAACCAAATCGGCATTTCCTAAATCATCCAAAGTTGCTTTTTTATCAATTAAACTAAGTGATAAAGCAGTCTCTAGTGTTGCATCTTTTCTACTAATACCATGAATAACTACATCTGGATTATTCTTCTTAATATCAATAGCAAGACTTCCTCCTATTAAACCAACTCCTATAGCGTAAATATTTTTCATACTTATTTTACTCTTGCAATTGCTTCTTCTAAATCTTCTTCTTTCGCACATAAAGAAAACCTAATATAACCCTCTCCTTGACTACCAAAAATAGTTCCTGGCGTTATAAAAATATGGTTCTCTTTCAATATTAAATCAATATATTCTTCAGCTTTAATATCCGCTGGCAATTTTGCCCAAACAAAAAGACCTGTTGCTTTTTCATCATATGTACAATTTAGAGCTTCTGCTAATTTCCAAACTAAATCTCTACGTTTTTTATACACACTATTTAAAGTAACAAACCACATCTTAGAGCATTGTAATGCTTCTATAGCTCCTTTTTGAATTCCATAAAACATTCCAGAATCCATATTACTTTTTACCTTTAATACATTTTTAATGTGTTCATGGTTTCCTACAACCATACCTACGCGCCATCCTGCCATATTGAATGTTTTGCTTAACGAATTAAGTTCTAAACAAACATCTTTAGCTCCAGGGACACTTAATATACTTTGCGGGTTATCACTTAATATAAAACTATACGGATTATCATTAACGATAAGAATATTATGCTTTTTAGCAAATGCAACTAACTCTTCAAAAACATTTTTTGTAGGTTGCGCACCTGTTGGCATATGCGGGTAGTTAACCCACATTAATTTCACCTTACTTAAATCTTGCTGCTCTAAAACCTTTAAATTTGGCATCCAATTATTAGCTTCATCAAGCTCATAAAACATAGCTTCTGCTCCAACTAATTTTGTTACAGATTGATATGTTGGATATCCAGGATTTGGAATTAAAACACCATCAGCTTCATTTAAATATGCCATAGAAATATGCATAATCCCTTCTTTACTTCCCATTAAAGGGAGCACTTCGGTATTGTAACTTAAAGACACATTAAAATGTTCTTTATAAAACTCTACAATAGCTTCTCTTAACTCTGGAAGTCCTTGGTAACTTTGGTATTTATGAGCGTTTTTCGCCAACAGCCCTTCCTTTATCGCATCAATAACACGCTCTGGTGGCTGCATATCTGGACTACCAATACCCAAGTTAATAATAGGTTTGCCACTAGCAATAAGAGTATTAACCTCTCTTAATTTTTTTGAGAAATAGTACTCTTCTACGGTATGCAATCTTTTAGCTACTTCAATCATAACTTTGCATTTTTATATTCACCCAATATTTTAATATCTGGTGACATTATTTTTAAAATAGACTTTGCTTTCTTAAAATCTAAATAGTCTTGAAACGTTACATCTACAAAAAAGGCATATTTCCAAGGCGTTTCAATAATAGGTAGTGATTGTATTTTAGTTAAATTCAGTTTACAATCACTCATTACATTTAACATTGCTGCTAAACTTCCTCGTTTATGATCCGACACAAACTTAATGGACGCCTTATTTATTTCGCTTTCTAAAACTTCACAATTTGTTCTTTTTACAATAGCGAACCTTGTTTCATTCTGCTTAATTGTCTGGATACTGTGCCCTAAAATATCTAGTCCAAAAATTTCTGCTGCTCTAACACTTGCAATAGCACCAACACCTTTAAGTTGATTTTTTTGAATACGATCTGCAACTTCAGCTGTATCTTTATCTTCAACCAATTTAATATGCGGATGTTTCTTAAAAAAAGCCTTACATTGTAACAATGCCATAGGATGAGAACACACTTCTTTAATATCTGCAATACTTTGACCTGGCAAAGCTATTAAGTTATGCTGAATATCTAAATAATGTTCGCCTACAATATGCAAATTACTTTTGTCAATTAACGCATAATTAGGAATTATAGAACCCGCAATAGAATTTTCTAACGCCATAATAACCGCATCACTTTCATTGCTAATTAAAGACTCAACAACACCATCAAATGTTAAACATTCAATAGCATCTACAGGATTCTCAAAATATTGTTGAGACACAATATGATGAAAAGATCCTTTTACTCCTTGTATGGCTACTGTTTTAATCAAATTTTTATTTTTATTAATCTTCGATTTTAATCGAGGATATTTTTCGGTAAATGATAAACAAAAAAAAGTCTCGATTTTCATCGAGACTCATATTAAATTTATTGTGATAAATTATACATACAACGCCTCGATTCCTTTGCTAAAAAAGAAATAAAAAAAATTACTAAAATATGTATAACCTATTGTTGTTCTCATAATTATAGTGCTAAAATAAATATTATTTTAAGAAATCAAAATTGTAGTATTGTTTTTTTTTACTTTAACAACAAGTTTTATAGATTCTACAGCAAATTCCACATTACGTTGTACAATATCAAATTATACCTTAAAAAAACTAATACTTCTCAATTCGCTTTTCATATATATAATACTATTAAATTGTATTAAGAATGATATTTTATCATATTTTTGATGAAACAATTTCATTTATGTCTATAGAAGTTAAGTCTGTTTCTAAACTATACGGAAACCAAAAAGCATTAAACAATATATCCTTTAATGTTAAAAATCCAGAAATAGTCGGATTTCTTGGCCCTAATGGCGCTGGAAAATCTACAATGATGAAAATTATAACCTCATACATTAATGCTAATGAAGGCGAGATACATGTAAATGGGCATGATACAAGTAAAAATCAACAAGCTGTTCAAAAAAGTGTTGGTTATTTACCAGAAAACAATCCTTTATATTTAGAAATGTATGTTAGGGAATATCTAACCTTTAATGCTAGTGCGTATAAGGTTAATAAAAATCGTATTAATGAAGTTATTGAGCAAACTGGTTTAGCACCTGAAGCTAATAAAAAAATAGGGCAACTATCTAAAGGATACAAACAACGGGTTGGTTTAGCAAATGTACTTTTACATGATCCTGAAGTTTTAATTCTTGACGAACCTACAACCGGACTTGACCCAAACCAACTCATAGATATTAGATCGCTAATAAAAGCCATAGGTAAAAAGAAAACGGTTTTTCTTTCTACGCACATTATGCAAGAGGTTGAAGCCATGTGCGATCGTGTTATTATTATTAATAAAGGAAAAATTGTTGCCGACAAGAAATTACAAGAATTAAGAGACCAAAAAGAACAAACTGTTATTGTGGAGTTTGATTACCGTGTAGAAGATGCTTTTCTTTTAAAACTACCTCATGTAAAAACTGTAGTTAATACTTATGGTTTTGTTTATGAAATTACTTTTAAAACATCCGAAGATATGCGTTCGTATGTTTTTGATTTTGCTTATAATAATCAACTAAAAATTCTTCAACTTAATCAAAAAAATACAAGTTTAGAAAGTTTGTTTAGGGAGTTGACTTCAAAATAAAATATTAATTCTAACATTCTTCTCTTATAATGAAATCATGACCAAAATCATCTTTACTAATATATTAATACACTAATTTTGCTAAAAAAAATGTTAACACAAAAAATGGGATTACTATAATGTAATTTCACTCAAACTATAAAAACACTAAAAATGAGTAAAGGAATTTACGTTGCAACTATAGAACCTAACAGCGGAAAATCGCTTGTCGTTCTGGGTTTAATGCGCATGCTTTTAGGAAAAACAGCAAAAGTTGGTTATTTCAGGCCTATTATAGAAGATATTGAAACCGGTCAAATGGATAACCACATAAGCACGGTTATATCTCATTTTGATATCGATATTAATTACAAAAAAACTTTTGCTTATACAAGAAGTCAAGTTTTAGATCTTTATAACCTAGGTAAAGCAGGAGAGGTTATAGATGAAATTATAAAAAAGTATAAATACCTAGAAGAACGTTTTGATATTGTTTTAGTTGAAGGAACAGACTTTTCTCATGAAAACTCTAGTGTAGAGTTAGATATTAATATATTAATATCTAAAAACTTAGGAATTCCTGTTATCATTGTATCTCAAGGAGATAAAAAAGATGTTAGAGAAATTGTAGATAGTGTACAATTAGCTCATGATACCTTTCAAGAAGATGTAGATGTACTATCAATAATGGCTAACAAAATTGACATGAATAACATATCAATTTTAAAAGAAAAATTAAGTAACCGCATTTCAAATAGAACAGGTATTACATTCATTCCAAAAATTACAAGTTTAGCAAACCCTACTATTAAAGAAATTGTAAATGCTTTAGATGGTCAAATATTATTTGGTAAAGATCTATTAAATAATCAAGTTGCTAATTTTGGAGTTGGTACGATGCAACTTCGTAATTACTTAACGCATTTAAAAGATGATTCTCTTGTTATAACTTCTGGAGATCGTGCAGATATTATATTAGGAGCTCTACAAGCACATGCTTCCAAAAATTACCCAAAAATTTCTGGAATCATTTTAACTGGCGGACTTATACCAGAAGATTCCATTTTAAAATTAATAGAAGGTTTATCTGGAGTTGTACCAATAATTAGTGTAAAAGGTGATACATATTCTGTTGCTAACGCTATTGGTGAAATTAAATCTAGAATTTATGCTGATAATTCTGAAAAAATAGCAACTTCCATATCTACTTTTGAAAAGCATGTTGACACAGATAAGCTTTCTGATAAATTAATCCAATTCCAATCGGATATTTTCACTCCAAGGATGTTTCAATATAACTTATTGCAACGTGCTTTAAAAAACAAGAAACATATTGTGCTGCCTGAAGGTTATGACGAACGTGTATTAAGAGCTACAGCAAAATTAGTTAACACTCAAGTTGTTAATATTACGCTTATAGGAGAAAAGAACAAGATAGAAGAACGTATTGAAAGATATGATATCACTTTAAATACAAATGACATAAATATTGTTTCTCCAACAGAATCTGAACATTTTGACGATTATGTAAACACACTTTATGAACTAAGAAAGCATAAAAATGTAAATCTTGAAATGGCAAAAGATATGATGTCTGACGTGTCATATTTTGGAACCATGATGATTTACAAAGGTCATGCTGACGGTATGGTTTCTGGTGCTGTTCACACAACGCAACACACCTTAAGACCAGCTTTACAGTTTATAAAAACAAAAACAGACGTAAATATAGTATCATCTATATTCTTTATGTGTTTAGAAGATCGAATTTCTGTTTTTGGAGATTGTGCAATAAACCCAAACCCAAACGCTTCTCAATTGGCAGAAATAGCAATTTCATCTGCAAAAACTACAACAGATTTTGGAATAGAACCTAAAGTCGCCATGTTATCTTATTCATCTGGAACTTCAGGAAAAGGCGCCGATGTAGAAAAAGTAAGAGAAGCTACAGAGATTGTTAAAAAGCAAGAACCTCAAATAAAAATTGAAGGGCCAATTCAATATGATGCCGCCGTAGATATGCGTATTGGAAAAAGCAAATTACCAGACTCTGAAGTTGCTGGTCGTGCTAGTGTTTTAATATTCCCAGATTTAAATACAGGAAACAATACCTATAAAGCTGTACAAAGAGAAACTGGTGCCTTAGCAATTGGTCCTGTTTTACAAGGATTAAATAAACCGGTAAATGACTTAAGTCGTGGATGTACCGCAGATGATATTTATAGTACAGTAATAATTACAGCAATTCAAGCACAAGATATTTAAAATATGCAAGTATTAGTTTTAAACTCAGGAAGTTCTTCTTTAAAGTTCCAATTATTTTCAATGCCAGAAGAAACTATTCTTTGCTCTGGATTAATTGAGCGCATTGGTTTGAATGATGCAAAATTTAAATTCATAACAGAAGATGATACAATAGAAGTTGTTACAGTTATTCCTAATCATAAAATAGGGTTAGAATTATTATCTAAACAATTATTAAACAAAGAAACCGGCATCATTAAATCTACTCAAGACATTGATATTGTAGGTCATCGTGTTGTTCATGGAGGAAAACATTTTAGTAACACTACTGAAATCACAAAAACAGTAAAAGATAAAATAAAAACATTATCATCTTTAGCGCCATTACACAACCCTGCTAATTTAGAAGGCATTGAAGTGGCAGAAGCTATTTTTACAAAAGCTAAGCAAGTTGCAGTATTTGACACCGCTTTTCATCAATCTATACCAGAACAAGCTTATAAATACGCTATTCCAAACCAATTTTTAGATGAACATAATGTTCGTTTATACGGGTTTCATGGTACAAGTCATAAATATGTTTCAAAAAAAGCCATTGAGTTTTTAGGAAAACAAGAATCTAAAATCATTACCATACACCTAGGAAATGGTTGTAGTATAACCGCAGTCAAAAACGGAAAAAGCATTGATCACTCTCTTGGTTTTTCTCCTGTTGGTGGATTAATTATGGGAACTCGATCTGGTGACATAGATGCTTCAATAATTTTTCATCTTGCTAATAAACTAGGTTATAGCTTAGACGAAATAAACAACATACTTCAAAAACAAAGTGGCATGCTTGGTTTAACAGGATATAGTGACTTAAGAGATATTGAAGCCGAAGCTGGAAAAGGTAATAAAGCCTGTCAATTAGCTTTAGCAATGAATACTTACCGTATAAAAAAATATATTGGTAGCTATACTGCTATACTAAACGGACTAGACGCTATTATTTTTACCGCAGGAATTGGTGAAAACTCAGAGTTAATGAGGAGTTTAGCTTGTAAAGATTTAGATTATTTAGGAATTAAGTTAGATGAAGAAAAAAACAAAATTAAAACTAACGGCATTAAAACCATAAGTATAACCAATTCTAAAGTTAAAGTTCTTGTTATTCCAACTAATGAAGAATTAGAAATAGCAAAACAGTCAGTAGATTTAATCAAAAATTAATCTACCTCTAAACAATTCTTTAATATCAACTACCGGAGGCTTCTTTTTAGATATTAAGTCTCCATAACTTACTAAAGAACCTGTAAGCGATTGTTGTGGATTTACTATAATATCATTAGTTCCTCTATGGTTAACAGTAACATTTTGAGCAATTAAATCAGTTCCTTCAAAGCGGCTATTCCCAGAAGCAAAGTGTATATTTAAATTATTAGTTTTTCCAGAAATAAAACAATTAGAAAAATTATTAAATATCAAGCTAAAACTCGAATTATCAATTTGCAGCCTAAAATCACCCACAGCAAAAAAATCTGAAACACCAAAATCTTCAGATATAATACTTAAGTCTGGGTATGTCAAAACTCCATCAGAACTAATTTCATATTGCGTAGAACTTCGTATTTCTGTTATATTTGGAGCAGTAACGTACACCTTTGTAATGCCATAATCACGCACATAATTGCAATCATTATTATCGGTTAACTCTAGCTTCCCATCTATAACACTAACCTCAACATCATTCAATAAGTTCTTTCCTGTTTCAACAATAACTTTTTGAATTAAACCTTCTTTCAATATTAATCCGATATTTTTATTGACTAATATTTTAGTAAACGTATCAACAGTCATTTCTTCTTGTAATACAGGACCAGAAACTTGAAAACAATCACCTGTATTCTCTTTATTACATGCTACAAAAACACTAAATAATATTATGTAAATTATTTTTCTCATAATCGTATACCTATTCCAAATTCAACCCCCTCAGCTTTTGCACCATGAGATTTAAGCGTCATAGCTCCAAACCACTTTTTACCAAAGTAACGTTTTAATCCAATTCTTAAATACGTTCGCCCTTCAAAATCAAAAGGGTAGTATACATAATAGCCAAACTGTGTTACTAACGATGTTTTAGATATAAACAATTCATGACCAGCAAACAAACCTACTCGTTTATAATCTTCATTTCCTGACAAATTATCCTCTGGAAAAGCAACAGTTCTGTATGCTATAAATTCTTTTAAAAAGTTAGAAAAGAAAATATCTGTTCCCAATTGTAAAGCACTTTTTCTGTTTATTCTTTTATCAACATAGGCAGACACGATATACATGGCATATTGCCCACTACCTATAATATCACTTTCATTAACTCCACTTCTAAAAACAAGATTATATTTATAAGGTTCAGAGAAATCTAGGTCTTCTTTTTTATCTATAGTATGTATATATTCGGGTTCTTCATCATCCAAATTATAAGTTACACCAACATTAAAAGTTAACGAATTAGTACTTCCGTTAGGCGCCTTTACGTTTGCATTAGAATAATGGATTAATGAAAATCCTGCTTGCAAACCAAACTTATCTATAATACGTTCTTTCTTATAATTAATCATCATATAAGTACTACTCATAAGTTTAGAGCCATACGCAACGTTTCTAAAATTATTTACTTTATCATAAGGGTTTTCAGCAAATGCCATACCTTGTCCAATTCGCAACATTAAATGTCGTTTTATAAAGTAAAAATTATAATGCGCATACAATGCAGAAACATCTCCTAAAACATCGTTCTTAGAGTTTTGATAAGCGTAAGACACTCCATAATCAGGGTAATTAAAACGTTGTTCCCAATAGTTAGCTCCGTACGTCTTCTTATTCCAGCTTAAAATAAAACCTTCAGGATGTCCTTGTATTAAATGTAGAATATCTGGATTATGTTCGGCTATATTTCCTTTAAAATAATTAATATCAATATAAGATGTATTCTCTTTAGTTTGCGAAGCACAAAAAGTAAAGACAATACAAAAAACGTAAATTAAAAATAACTTCATTAATAGATTTGGTTATAAAACGCTAAACTAAAATAAAGCTTTAGCTATAGCATGTACATTATCACTTTTTCCCATAGAATAATAATGTAACAGAGGTACACCAGCTTCTCTCAATTCTTTAGATTGTTGAATAGCAAACTCAACACCAACCTGTCTTACCGCTTTATTATCTTTACAATTTTCAACAGCTTCAATAAGGTTTTGTGGTAGATCAATTTTAAAAACCTGTGGTAATATTTGTAAATGCCTTTTTACAGCAATTGGTTTTATCCCAGGAATAATTGGTACGTTAATACCAGCTTCTCTGGCTTTATCAACAAACTCAAAATATTTCTGATTATCAAAAAACATTTGAGTCACCACGTAATCAGCGCCAGCATCAACCTTAGCCTTTAAACGTTTTAAATCTGTGATTAAAGATGGAGCTTCCATATGTTTTTCTGGGTAGCCAGCAACACCAATACAAAAGTCCGAATTATGCTCTACATCAACATCATCATGCAAAAACTTACCTCTATTCAGGCTCGTAACCTGTTCTACTAGATCACTAGCAAAAGCATTACCACCTTTAACAGGTTTAAAGTAAGACTCATCTTTCATCGAGTCACCACGCAATGCCATTACATTATCTAGACCTAAATAATGACAATCTACCAAAACATACTCCGTTTCCTCTTTGGTAAACCCTCCACATAATAAATGCGGAATAGCATCTACTTTATACTTATGCATAATAGACGCACAAATCCCGACCGTACCTGGTCGCATACGTGTAATACGCTTATCTAAAAGTCCATTACCCTTATCAATATAAACATACTCTTCGCGAGATGTTGTAACATCAATAAACGGGGGATTAAACTCCATTAACGGATCTATATTATTATATAAATCCTGAATGTTTTTTCCCTTTTTCGGTGGTATAACTTCAAACGAAAACAACGTTTTTCCGTTTGCGTTTTTAATATGATCTGTTACTTTCATTTATGCTGAATTTATTCAGTATCTGTTTATTTTATTCTCGTTTTTGACGTTACCTCAAGGGTCGCGCTTTACGTTTCAAGTCCTCGCTCCGTACCTCCGCTCCAGGCTTTCTTCTGTAATTGATAACGCATTGATAATCAATGTTTTTTTACTATTTTAAAGTCCTCCTAACACTCCTAATATATACACCTACCATCTAAATAATCGGTAAGAATATATTTTTCACTTAACGATTTAATCATATAAAGAGATGCCACTTTCTTAGAAAATCCGTCGACATTTACTTGCTGCAAAACTTCTTTATTGTTAGTATCATAACCATGTAAAATTATATGACAATCTAAATCTTATCCTATAAATTTCATATCTATTGATCTGCTATATTAGGGTGTAACCACTTTCTAGCCTTTTCCTTTTTAATTCCTTTTCTTTCCGAATAATCAGTCACTTGATCATCTGTAATTTTACCTAGACCAAAATACTTAGCCTCTGGGTTCCCAAAATAATAACCAGAAACAGCTGCTGCTGGCCACATCGCTAAGTTTTCAGTAAGCGTTACACCAATTATCTTTTCAACATCCAACAACTCCCAAATTGTTTCTTTTTCTAAATGATCTGGACAAGCAGGATAACCTGGTGCAGGCCGAATCCCCTTATATGTTTCTTTTATTAATTCCTCGTTAGATAAATCTTCACTAGCAGTATAACCCCAATGTTTTATTCTCACTTGTTTATGCAAGTATTCGGTAAAAGCTTCTGCAAAACGATCGGCAATAGCCTGAGCCATAATTCCATTATAATCGTCATCTTTGGAGCGATAACCATCTGCCAATTCTTGAGCTCCAAAAATAGCCACACAAAATGCTCCTATATAATCTGTTTTACCAGTTTCTTTAGGCGCCACAAAATCTGACAATGCATGGTTTGGAATACCTTCTCTTTTCTTTAATTGCTGACGTAATGTTCTAAAAACAGCAACTTCCTCTCCTTTTTTCTGAACAGAAATATCATCATCATTAATAGAATTGGCTTCAAACAATCCAAAAACAGCCTTTGGCTTTAATAATTGTTTTGCAACAATTTCTTTAAGCATCGCTTGAGCATCTTCAAACAACTGCGTTGCCTGTTCTCCAACAACCTTGTCCGTTAAAATATCAGGATATTTCCCATGCAAATCCCAAGAAATAAAGAATGGTTTCCAATCTATAAAAGGAATTAATTCTTTTAAACTTAACTGTTTCAACATCTGAACCCCCAATTCGTTTGGTTTTGTAATTTCAGACGTTTCCCAATCAATTTTATACTTTCTTTTACGTGCCTCTTCTATAGAAATATATGATTTCTCCTTACCCCGTTTTAAAAATTTAGTACGAAATTCGTCATAATCTTGTTTCATTTTAGCAACATAATCATTTGCAGATTTTTCATTTAATAAATCACCAACAACAGTAACTGCTCTTGATGCATCATTTACATGAACTACCGCATTTTTATATTGCGTATCAATCTTAACTGCCGTATGTGCTTTAGATGTTGTTGCGCCTCCAATAAGTAAAGGAATCGTAAAGTTTTGACGTTCCATTTCTTTTGCTAAATATACCATTTCGTCTAACGATGGTGTAATTAAACCAGACAATCCAATAACATCAACATTTTCCTTTTTAGCTGCCTCGATAATCTTTTCTGGTGGTACCATCACACCTAAATCGACAATCTCATAATTATTACAACCTAAAACAACACTTACAATATTTTTACCAATATCATGCACATCGCCTTTTACAGTTGCCATTAACACTTTACCTAAAGCTTTTTGCTCTTCTCCTTTATCGGCTTCAATAAACGGATTTAAATAATTCACCGCTTTTTTCATAACACGAGCAGACTTTACAACCTGAGGTAAAAACATTTTCCCTTCCCCAAATAAATCACCTACTACATTCATACCAGCCATCAAGTTACCTTCAATAACTTCAATCGGCTTTTCAGCTTGTTGTCTAGCTTCTTCTACATCTTCAATAATAAAAGCATCTAATCCTTTTACAAGTGCATGTGTAATTCTATCTTGAAGCGGATTTTCGCGCCACGATAAGTCTACTGTTTTTTCTTTTTTAGAACCCTTTACGGTTTCAGAAAAATCTAATAATCGTTCTGTAGCGTCATCACGTCTATCTAGAATCACATCTTCTACAAGCTCTAATAAATCTTTTGGAATATCATCATAAACCTCCAACATAGCAGGATTTACAATTCCAAAATTCATTCCGTTCTGAATCGCATAATATAAAAACACAGAATGCATCGCTTCACGCACTGTATTATTTCCTCTAAAAGAAAACGATACATTACTTACACCTCCACTCACACTAACATTCTCAAGATTTTCTCGAACCCATTTTGTAGCTTCAATAAAATCTATAGCATTTTTTCTGTGTTCATCCATTCCTGTAGCTACAGGAAATATATTTAAATCGAATATAATATCTTCAGATGGAAAACCTACTTTATCTACTAATACACGATACGAACGTTCAGCAATTTCTATTCTTCGCTCATAATTATCGGCTTGTCCAACCTCATCAAAAGCCATTACAATTACAGCAGCTCCATATTTCTTTATTTGTTTCGCTTCCCAAATAAATTTTTCTTCACCTTCTTTAAGCGAAATAGAATTCACGACACATTTACCTTGTACTACTTGTAACCCAGCCTCAATGATTTCCCATTTAGAGCTATCAATCATCATAGGCACACGACAAATATCTGGTTCTGCAGCTATCAAGTTTAAAAAACGTACCATAGACTCTTTTCCATCTAGAAGTCCGTCGTCCATATTAATGTCGACAATTTGTGCTCCTCCATCTACTTGATGACGTGCAATCTCTAAGGCTTCATCAAATTTTTCTTCCTTAATTAAGCGTAAAAATTTACGAGACCCCGCAACATTAGTTCGTTCTCCTACATTTATGAAATTACTGTTTTCGTTTAAAACCAAAGGTTCTAAACCAGACAACTTCATGTATTTGGTTTGTTTTATTTTCATTACTTATAATGTTCTACAGTTGGAAACGGTTCATAAAATATAGTGTAACAATACTTTCCATTCTTGATATTCGTCAGATTTTCTAAATCCAATTTCATGATCTTCTATTGTTTCCCAATTCACCAACAATATATATTTATTTTCTCCTTCTACGCATTCTTTCAAATCATGAAAAATGTAACCTTTCATTGAAGAAATTATAACTTAAGCTTTTCGAAAATTGATTTCGAAATCTTCAAAAGGTCCTTTCTTTATATTTAATATAGCTATTTCTAGAATCATAATTTCAATTTGGAACCACAACCTCTTCAGCATGAGGGCGTGGTTTATACTTAGCTGCTACATTCGCAATTACGCTTATATGATCTGGAGAAGTACCGCAGCAACCTCCAATAATATTAATTAAATCTCGCTTTAAATACTCTTCAATTTGTGCTCCCATTTCTTCTGGAGTTTCATCATACTCTCCAAAAGCATTTGGTAAACCTGCATTGGGGTGCGCAGAAACCGCAAAATCCGTTTTTGAAGCAATCGCCTCTAAATGAGGTTGCAATAAATTAGCTCCTAAAGCACAATTAAATCCGACTGACAATAACGGAATGTGCGATACAGAAATTAAAAATGCTTCTGCTGTTTGCCCTGATAATGTTCTTCCTGAAGCATCTGTAATAGTCCCGCTTAACATAATAGGTATATCAATACCTCTTTCTTCTTTTACCTCTTCAATAGCAAATAAAGCTGCTTTTGCATTTAAAGTATCAAAAACGGTTTCAACTAAAAGTATATCTACCCCACCCTCTATTAAGGCTTCAACTTGTTGTTTATAAGCAATACGTAATTCATCAAACGTTACAGCTCTATATCCTGGGTCATTTACATCTGGAGACATACTTGCTGTACGGTTTGTTGGCCCAATAGCACCTGCAACAAAACGCGGTTTATGTGGCTCTTTTGCTGTAAATTCATCAGCTACCTCTTTTGCTATTTTAGCCGATTCGTAATTTAGTTCATACACCAAATCTTCCATTTGGTAATCTGCCATAGCAATGGTTGTCCCAGAAAATGTATTGGTTTCTATAATGTCTGCGCCAGCTTCAAAATACTTTCCATGAATAGTTTTTATAGCTTCTGGTTGCGTTATGGATAACAAATCGTTATTTCCTTGTAATGGTGTTGGATAATCCTTGAAGCGTTCACCTCTAAAACCTTCTTCGGTGAACTTATAAGCCTGTAACATTGTACCCATAGCTCCATCTAGCACTAGTATGCGTTCTTTTAAAACCTCTTTTATATTTGACATAATTCTAATATTTTTTTAACGATTACAATTCTATGAACTATAAGTCGTTTTTTTATAAGAGCATCATCAAGAAAAGTGAAAAAATTGCTTTTCGTTATCTTCTTAATTATTTCAAAATAACTAGTAGAATGCAGCACCTTCTTTAATAAGATAAAGGGTTGCTAAGGCCTCAATGGGTCTAATCCCTCTACCTTTCTTGATAACATCATTACATTTATGAACTAGCATGCAAAAATAACAACTATATTGTTGTTATCCTACTTAATTTACTTTTCAGATTCATCACGTTAAAAAAGTCAACAAGTCATAAATAATCTATCTATTCAAACAAAGATGATGACAAATAACGATCACCCCTGTCACAAATCACAGCAACTACAACTCCTTCTTCCAAGGTTTCTGCTAATGTAACAGCACAGTGCACTGAACCACCACTACTCATCCCTGCAAAAACACCTTCTTCCTTGGCTAAACGTTGCGTCATAGCTTTGGCTTGAACATCACTAACATCAATAACTTGATCAACTTTAGAACAATCAAAAAACTTAGGCACATAATCTGGAGACCATTTTCTAATACCAGGTATTCTTGAACCATCTGCAGGTTGCGCTCCTACTATTTGTATGTTCTTATTTTTTTCTTTCAAAAATGTAGATGTACCCATAATGGTACCCGTTGTTCCCATTGCAGAAACAAAATGAGTTATTTCACCTTCTGTATCTCTCCAAATTTCTGGCCCCGTTGTTTTATAATGCGCCTTCCAATTGTCATCATTTTCAAATTGATTTAAAAGCGTATATTCTTTTTCATCTCTTAATTTATATGCTAAATCGCGAGAACCTTCAATACCAACATCTGCAGAAGTTAAAATAACCTCAGCTCCATAAGCACACATTGTTTTCACACGTTCTTCAGTAGAATTTTCAGGCATTATTAATACCATATTCAATCCCAATAATTGAGAAATAAAAGCTAAAGCAATACCTGTATTTCCACTAGTTGCTTCAACCAAAGTCCCCCCTTTTTCTATATCACCTCTTTTAAGAGCTTCATTAATCATATTAAAAGCTGCACGGTCTTTAACACTTCCTCCCGGGTTATCTCCTTCGAGCTTTAAAAATAACCGAACCTTTTTATTTTTAATTATATGACTAGCCTCAACAATTGGTGTATTACCAATTTGGTCTAATATACTTTTACCGTATCTCATTTTTTTTAGGTCTGATTTTAATTTCTGTTTGATATGTAACTAACGAATTTTCTGGAACAGATTGAGTAATCCAAACGTTAGCACCTATAACGCTGTCTTTACCTATAACAATATCACCACCTAAAACAGTAGCGTTTGCATAAATACACACATTATCTTCGATAGTTGGATGCCTTTTTGTTGAAGCTAAATTTTTAGCCACCGAAATTCCACCTAATGTTACACCCTGATAAATTTTAACACCTTTTCCTATAATAGAAGTTTCTCCAATTACAATACCAGTTCCATGATCAATGTAAAATGACTCACCAATGGTAGCTCCTGGATGAATATCAATACCAGTAATCCCATGAATATACTCACTCATCATTCTTGGCAAAATATAAACATTTCGTTTATAAAGTGCGTGACTTAATCTAAATATTGAAATAGCATAAAACCCAGGATAAGCCATGTAAATTTCTGCCAAACTATGAGATGCTGGATCATTATTCTCAAATGCAATAGCATCCAAATCTAGTACTTCTCTAATTTCAGGAAGCTCCTTTTTAAAACTTCTCCAAATTGAATCTCTATTTTCAATCTCTAACTTAGATAATATTTTAAGAAATGTTTTTTCTAAATAATCACCATGGGCTTCTTCTTGCTCACAATCAAATAAAGAATAAAACAATCTTTTGGTAAACCTTTTTACTGTATCTTTTAAACAAACATTATAACTTTTCATGTATTGTATTCGTTTAGCAAGGATTTTGCACCCTTTTTAATTTTCAGATTTAAGTTTATAAAAATATAAACTATTATCATTTTAAGAATTAATCTTTTTCAAAAAAATAAATCCTGCAAAGTTTAGCTTTTAAACCTTGCAGGACCTTAATCTATTATTATATAAATTACTTTACTTAATAGCTTGAACCACTGCTTTAGGAGCTTGTTTACGCGTACCATCAAAACCTTCAACCCCAGAAACTGTTGTGTATTTTAAAACATACTTTTTTCCTGGATTTATAATTTGATATGCAGCTTGACACATTATAGTCGCTTCGTGAAATCCACAAAGTATTAATTTTAATTTTCCAGGATAAAAATTACCATCACCAATAGCAAATATACCTGGAATATTCGTTTGATAGTCCAATGCATTATTAACCTTTATAGCATTCTTTTCAATCTCTAAGCCCCAATTTGCAATTGGACCTAACTTTGGTGACAATCCAAATAAAGGGATAAAGTGATCTGTATCTATAGTAAAAGCTTCTTCATCTTTTTTCTCAACAACGATACCTGTTACGTGCTCATCTCCTAAAATATCTTTAACCTCTGCAGGAGTAATAAGGTTGATTTTACCAGCATCTTTAAGTTCTTGAACTTTTTCTACTGAGTCTAAATGACCTCTAAACTCATTACGCCTGTGTATAAGCGTCACACTTTTAGCGACATCTGCTAAAAAAATACTCCAATCTAACGCAGAATCCCCTCCTCCAGCAATTACAACATTTTTATCGCGGTACATTTCAGGCTCTTTAATCATGTACTCAACACCCTTATCTTCAAACTTAATAAGGTTTTCGAGTTGAGGCTTTCGAGGCTCAAAACTACCAAGACCACTAGCAATAGCTACAACTGGGGCTTGATGTTTAGTACCTTTATTTGTAGTAACAATAAAAGAACCATCCTCTTGTTTTTCAACAGTTTCAGCACGTTCCCCTAAAGTAAACCCAGGCTCGAATTGTTTACCTTGTTCTAACAGGTTTTTTGTTAAATCTCCAGCTAAAATTTCTGGAAAACCAGGAATATCGTAAATAGGCTTTTTTGGATACAACTCAGAACACTGTCCACCTGGTTGTGGTAATGCGTCAATTAAATGACATTTAAGTTTTAATAATCCTGCTTCAAAAACCGTGAATAATCCAGTTGGTCCCGCACCTATTATAATAATATCTGTTTTAATCATTATGTACTACTTTATTTTTCAATTAATCCTTTTGTGAATTCATTTAGTTTCTCAACTTTTTGTTCGAAATCACCTTTTATTGTTTTTCTGTACTCATTTAAATTTTTAACTAAATCATCTACATTTTCAGGAATAACATCCTCAAAAAATTGACGTAAACGTTTTGCCGTTGTTGGCGACTTTCCATTTGTTGAAATCGCTACTTTCACGTTTCCTTTAGTTACAATACCTCCCATATAAAAATCGCAATATGGTGGGTTATCTGCCACATTAACTAAAATACTTTTTTTACGACAATGCTTATGAACTTTTACGTTTACTTCCGGTATATCTGTCGTTGAAACAACAATGTGCTTCCCTTTTAAGTAACGTTTTTTATATTTTTTTTTAACAAGCTTTACATTTCCTGTTTTTGCCAAAGAGATAGTACCTTCTCTAAACATTGGAGACACTATTGTTACACAAGCATCTGGACTTGACTTTAACAGAAACGTTAATTTCTCTTCAGCTACGTTACCACCTCCAACAATCAGAATATTTAAACTTTTCGTCTTTAGAAAAATAGGATATAAGTTATTCTTTTCCCCTAAAGCCAATACTTTATCTGACTCTTTTATTTTATCGACCTCACTTAGCATATTACAAGTTTTTATTAACCTTCTGGTAAACCGATGTAAATACAGCTCGTTCTTTCACTACATCTCCAATAACAATTATTGCTGGATTAGCCAATTGTTTTTCTGCCACAATTTGCTCAATATTAGCAACTGTTCCAATACCAACGTTTTGATTATCTCTGGTTCCATTTTGAATAATGGCTACCGCAACATCCTGCTTATTTTCTGCTTTAAAAATCTCAACAATTTCACCAAGCTTACTCATCCCCATCAAAATAACAACTGTAGCCGAAGATTTTGCAGCTAAAGCAACATCTCTTGATAATTGATGTTTTTTAGTTGTGCCCGTAATCACCCAAAAACTCTCTGAAGAACCACGCTTTGTCAAAGGAATACCTTGATAAGCGGGAACCGCCATTGAAGATGAAATTCCTGGAACCACAAAAGTTTCTAATCCAAATTCCCTCACATAATCAATTTCTTCAGCACCACGTCCAAAAATAAAAGGATCACCTCCTTTTAATCTTACCACATGACCTTTTTCTTTAGCTTTAGAAACAATGAGTTCATTTATTTGATCTTGTTGAAATGCATAACACCCCTTACGTTTGCCTACAAAAATAAGCTCAACATCTTCCGAAGCATATTTAAGTAACGACTCATTAATAAGTGCATCATAAAGAATCACATTTGCAGATTCAATAGCTTTAATTGCTTTAAGCGTAATTAAATCTTCATCTCCAGGTCCTGCACCTACTATAGTTAATATTGGGGTTTTTAAACTCATTCTTATTTTTTAATTCGCTTATGCTAATTTAGCTCTTCTTCTCTAAAAGCTCTTACCGCAGCTAAAAACTTATCTGAACTAGAAATATAATTCAAAGCAAAATCTTTAGTTGGAGCATTTTGGTTAATTTGATAAATCAATTCTGAGAATGAAGTCCCTAAGTCAATTTTTCCGCTTTCAACAAAAATCTCTTCAAACTGAGAAATAATACCTGCGTGCGTGTTTGTCTTTTTATTCTCTGCTAATAATAACGCTTTCGCTGAATTAACTAAAGATTGGTAAGCTAAATAAATAGCTCCTGAATATACTCCATTTTCAAAAGACTCTTTTGCATTATTAATTTTCTCTTCACTTTCAAAAAATAAAGTTGCAATTAAATCGATAACAACACCAGCACATTCTCCTACTCCTATTTCTTTTACATACTTTTCTTCTTCACCCCAGTCAATAAAATCTTCTTGAGTTAGGTTTGTAGCATCTTGTAAATCATTTAAGAAATCATAAAAATATTTCTCTCCTTTCTCTTGATAATAGACTACAAATTCTTTTCCCTTAGCGTTTGCCTCAAAATCATTTAAAATTCTACGTAATGCCTCAGGACCTCTTCTACTAGGCACTTTTACTACTTTATCAGCAAAAGTAGCGTTTCCATCACCTAAATTACCTCCTCCTAATAATACTTGCAATGCAGGTGCTACTAATTTTTCTGGTGTTCTCACAGTCATCCCTTGAAAACCTATGTTTGCCATATTGTGTTGTCCACACGCATTCATACAACCACTAATCTTAATTACAAGATCTTCATTTTTTAAATATTGTGGATATTCTGCTGTAATAACACGCTCTAATTCTTCTGCAATACCAGTACTACTTGCTATACCTAAGTTACAAGTATCTGTACCCGGACAAGCTGTGATATCTACTGCTTTATTATAACCCGCTGTAACAAATCCTAATTTTTCTAATTCAGTATAAAAAAACGGTACTAAGTCTTCCTTTACAAAAGGAATTACTATATTTTGACGTAATGTTAAACGTACTTCACCAGCGCTATATTTATCAACCAAATCTGCTAACAAACGTGCTTTATCTGTGTAAAAATCACCTAACAATACTTTTATACCAATAGCAACATATCCATTTTGTTTTTGAGGAATAATATTTGTTGATTTCCATAAATCAAACGCTACTTGATCTTTAATCTCAACTTGCGGCGCTTCAACTGAAACGGCTTTTGAAACTTCAAAAGCATCTGCATCAATAGCAACACTTTTAAATTCAATAGCTTCTTGTTCTTTTGATATTAATTCTTTAAAAGCATCTAATCCCATATCTTTTAAAAGAAATTTCATTCTCGCTTTAGCTCTACTTTTACGTTCACCATAACGATCAAAAACTCTTAAAACACCTTCCATGATTGGAATAATCTTGTCTGTTTCAACAAAATCGTACAATACTTCTGCATGACGTGGCTGAGAACCTAATCCTCCAGCTACCATCACCTTAAAACCACGTACGCCGTTTTCTGTTTTAGCTATATAACCAATATCATGTAAATAAGACAATCCTGTATCTTCATCTGTTGAAGAGAAAGACACTTTAAATTTACGTCCCATTTCTTGACAGATAGGGTTACGTAAAAAGAATTTATATAATGCATCAGCATAAGGCGACACATCAAAAGGTTCATTTATATCAAAACCAGCCGTTTCAGAAGCTGTTACGTTTCTTACTACATTTCCACAAGCTTCACGTACTGTAACTTCATCCTTTTCTAATTCAGCCCAAAGTTCTGGAGTTCTATTTAAATCCACATAATGAATTTGAATATCTTGACGCGTAGTAATATGTAAACGTCCACGAGAATATTCATCTGATACTGCAGCAATTCTGCGTAATTGATTACTCTTTAGTTTACCATAAGGCACTTTAATACGAATCATTTGAACACCTTCTTGACGTTGACCGTAAACTCCACGTGCTAAACGAAGACTTCTAAATTTTTCTTCATCAATTTTACCATTATGAAATAACTCAATTTTATTGGCTAAATCTATGATATCTTTTTGTACAATTGGATTTTCTATTTCTGTTTCAAAACTTTGCATGATATACCTGACTTTTTCTTTATTAGAAAAGAATTTTAATTATTTTTTTACTGAATAAAACCTGCTCCAACCGTGTTATTTGATTGTGGATCAATTAAAATAAATGAACCGTTTGTTCTGTGATTTTTAAATTGATCATAAAACATTGGTTTGTTTAATTTAAATGATACTGATGCTATATCATTAACATCTAAATCTGTTGCATTTGAATCTATTCCAGAATAATCTGGATTAATTTTATGATTGATTCTATCTACTTTAGCTAACACCTTATTTACACCATGTTGCACTATATATTTCCCTCCAGTTGTTAACTGTGTTGAATCCATCCAACATACATTGGCAGTAAATTGCTTTTCGATAGTTGGTAAATCTCCTTCTTTAACAATCATGTCTCCACGACTTACATTAATATCATTTTCTAATGTAATAGTTACAGATGAACGTCTAGACGCTGTCTCGTACTTTTCATCATAGAAATAAATATCTTTTATTTTAGATCTTGTTTTTGATGGTAATACAATAATATCATCTCCAACACTTAAGTTACCTCCATAAACTTTACCTGCATATCCTCTATAGTCATGAAAATCTTCCGTTTTTGGACGAATTACATATTGTACTGGGAAACGTGGCGTCCCCGTATTGTAAACATCAGATTTATCGATATCTTCTAAATGTTGCAATAAAGCATCACCAGCATACCAAGGCATTTTATCAGATTTATTTACAACATTATCCCCCTTTAAAGCACTTACAGGGATGAATGTTATTTTTTGATCTTGATAATCCCTTTTACTCATTAAGTCAGAAAAATCAGCCTTAATTTTGTTATAAGTCTCTTCTGAATAATCAACCAAATCCATTTTATTAATAGCTACAACTACATCTTTAACTCTTAATAAGTTATTAATAAAGAAGTGACGATTAGTTTGTTCAATAACACCTTTTCTAGCATCGATTAAAATAATAGAAGCTTGAGAGGTTGAAGCTCCTGTTACCATGTTACGTGTATATTCTACATGACCTGGAGTATCTGCGATAATGTAACTTTTCTTTTTGGTTGAGAAATAGATATGTGCTACATCAATAGTAATACCTTGTTCCCTTTCGGCTACTAAACCGTCTGTTGCTAAAGAAAAATCTAAGTAGTCATATCCACGTTGCTTACTTGTTTTTTCTATCGCTTCTAATTTATCTGAAGTCAATGATTTTGTATCGTAAAGGATACGCCCAATTAAGGTACTTTTCCCATCATCTACACTTCCTGCGGTTGCAATTTTTAATACTTCCATATTCTTTTATGCTGTTGGCTTTTAGCTTTTGGCTACTGGCCTAATTTTAAATTCTTTTAATGTCGCTTAAGGCTAAATTTTCTAATTAAAATTCTAGAAATACCCTTGTTGCTTACGCTTTTCCATTGCTGCCTCTGATCTTTTATCATCAATACGAGCACCACGTTCTGAAATTGTAGAATCTCTAATTTCTTCTACAACTTTAGATATAGACACAGCATCAGATAACACAGCTGCCGTACAGCTCATATCTCCAACAGTTCTAAAACGAACCATTTCTTCAATAACCTCTTCATTTTCATCTCTATAAACTACCTCATCTTCAGCAGACCAAATCATTCCATCTCTTAAAAAGACTTTACGTTTGTGTGCAAAATATATTGAAGGAATTTCAATGTTTTCTTTTTCTATATAAGACCAAACATCTAACTCTGTCCAGTTTGAAATAGGGAATACACGTACGTTTTGTCCGTGCTCAATATCACCATTTAACATATCAAACAACTCTGGACGTTGATTTTTCTCATCCCATTGACCAAAATCATCACGTACAGAAAAAATACGTTCTTTAGCTCTTGCTTTTTCTTCATCACGACGAGCACCACCAATACAAGCATCAAATTTAAATTCTTCGATAGCATCTAAAAGCGTCGTTGTTTGCAACATATTTCTACTTGCATAACGACCAGACTCTTCTTTTACTTTTCCTTCATCAATAGAATCTTGCACATTACGGACAATCAACTCTAATCCTAATTCTTTACATAAACGATCTCTAAATTCTATGGTTTCAGGAAAGTTATGCCCTGTATCTATATGCATTAAAGGAAACGGTATTTTTGCTGGATAAAATGCTTTAACAGCTAATCTAACCAAAGTAATAGAATCTTTTCCTCCAGAAAATAACAACACTGGCTTTTCAAACTGCGCAGCTACTTCTCTCATTATATATATAGCTTCGTTTTCTAACGAATTTATACTTGATGTGTCTTTATTCATAATATTAATTATATTCTTGTTAGTTGATTACTTCTGACTGTTTAAAATAACAATCTACACTCACAACTATTTACTTTTATTTTTTAACCGTGTAAACCACACTCCCTGTTAGCTAATGCTTTTGTAGGATCGAAATATTTAAACTCGTTTGGCAAGTTATTTTCCACTAAATAAACATCTAATTTCTCGTCTGTCCAGAAATAAAACGGGCTCACCTTTAAAACACCATCTTTACTTAAACTAAAAATACCTATACTATTTCTAAAAGCAGTTTGTCCTTGACGTAGATTAGTAAACCAAACTTTAGGTTTATGTTCATCCATCGCTCTTTTAAAAGGCTCTAACTTAACTTGCTCTGTAAACAAAGCATGCTCAGGAGCATCTATATTAGGAATTCCCATAACAACATCTCTATGAGAAGATGTTTGCTTTGGCACATACAAAAACACATTTAAGTCTAAATCTGCTATAACTTGCTCGGCATGCTTATAAGTCTGTGGTGTATTATATCCTGTATCACACCAAATAACCGCTGTTTTAGGCTTTACAGAATTAACTGCATCTAAAATAGCAACTTCATAAGGCCTAAAATTAGTTGTAACAACAGCTTCACCATTAAGCTCAAAAGCCTTCTGAATAATATCGACGGGCGAAGCTTCTGCAAAGTTTTTATTTAATTCTTCTAGTTGATTTTCTGTTATCATCTTTACAATATATTATTTACCCCACTTAATAGAATTCCACAAACGTTCATGAAAAAAGTACAATACCATTTTCGTTAAAAAATCTACAGAAGCTATTGAAGCTGCTACAGATATTTCTCCAGTTAAAAAATAAGACACTATCAAAGTATCTAATGTACCAATAACTCTCCAACTTAATGCTTTTACTACACTTCGAACTGGCTTTTCACCAACGCGATCTTCCTCATACTTAGACTTTTCTTTACTTTTAAATAACATTTGCGTTATCATTTTCCTATTCGTTACATTAACCCTATCGAATTACTAGGGATTACAAAATTAAACTTTTTTTTAATACAACAAACATTAATTAACAATATTTTTTATGAATAAGATAATTCTTAATCATTTATTTACCTGCTAAATCTTTAAGAGTATTATTCCTAAGGACTTTTAGAGTGTTATCGCGAACCTGAATCATCAACTTATGTACACTACATTGATATTCATCAACACAATCGTCGCATTTTTCATAGAAATTCAAACTCACACATGGCACCATAGCTATTGGTCCTTCCAAAACACGTAAAACATCAGCCATTTTAATCTCAGAAGTTTCTTTAATTAAATAATAACCACCATGTTTGCCTTTTTTGGAACCTAAAAAACCAGACTTTCTAAGGGTCAATAAAATACTTTCCAGAAATTTTTGAGGAATCTTTTCGCTTTTAGCTATCTCCCCTACTTGAACAGGTGAGTCTCTTTCACTTCTAGCGATATAAGTCAACGCTTTTAAACCGTATTTCGTTTTCTTAGATAACATGCTGCTAATATAGTTGATTTAAAGCTTGTTCTAAATCGTCAATGATATCATCTATATGCTCTAAGCCTACAGAACATCTTACCATACCATCTGTAATACCTACCGCAGCTTTCACTTCCGCTTCTACTTTCGCATGAGTTGTACTTGCAGGATGCGTTACAATAGTTCTGGTATCTCCTAAATTAGCAGATAATGAACACATCTTAATAGCATCGAAAAATGCTCGACCTCCTTCAATGCCTCCTTCTACTTCAAAAGCAACAATATTCCCTCCTAACCTCATCTGTTTTTTTGCAATATTATACTTAGGATGTGACTTTAAAAATGGATATTTCACCCATTTAATTTTAGGATGTGCTTCCAAATAGGTCGCTAACTCTAAAGCATTTACACAATGTTTTTCCACTCTAACAGCGAGAGTTTCTAGAGATTTTGACAACACCCAAGCATTAAACGGACTCATTGCTGGGCCTGTAAGTCTTGAGAATAAATAAATCTCTCTAATCAATTCTTTTTTACCAACAGTAATACCTCCCAATATACGTCCCTGACCATCCATTAATTTGGTAGCAGAATGAATCACCAAATCGGCACCATGTTTTATTGGAGTTTGTAAATAAGGCGTTGCAAAGCAATTATCTACAACCAATAGTAAGTTGTGTTTTTTACAAATAACACTCAAATACTCTAAATCCAACACATCAACCCCGGGATTAGTAGGTGTTTCTGCATAAATAAATTTAGTATTAGGTTGAATTAAACTTTCAACACTTTCAACTTCATTTATATTAAAATAAGAAGATTCTATATTCCATTTTGGAAAATACTTTGTAAACAAACCATGCGTTGCTCCAAAAACAGAACTACAAGAAACCACGTGGTCTCCTGCGTTTAATAACGTAGCAAATGTAGAAAACACAGCAGCCATTCCTGTAGCAAAAGCAAAACCAGTTTCAGCACCTTCCATCAAACAAACCTTATCTACAAACTCACTAACGTTAGGATTACTGTAACGACTATATAAATCGCGTTGTTTTTCTTCTGCAAAAGAAGCTCTCATTTCCTCAGCATCATCAAATACAAACCCAGATGTTAAGTATAAAGGTACAGAGTGTTCTGAAAACTGTGTCGTTTCAGACTGTGTACGAATTGCTTCTGTCTCAAATTTCTTTTTATTGCTCACTTTTATTATTTTTAATAATTTTTATTTAGGCATTTCCTTATCGGATCGTGCTTTATGCTATATCTTTTTTTTGCCATTTATGACAGTAAAAAAAGGATGTCTCTATAATCACTAATGCGCATATCCGCCAAGGTCTATTTTAAAACCCAAGCTTTTAATTTCTCTACAAATCAATCTACAACGTTTATAAAACCCCGTAGAATAGACACTAATTAATATGCTTACTCAACCTCAAAATATCACCAAAAACACCACGTGCCGTAACCTCTGCACCAGCTCCTGCACCTTGAATCACTATAGGTTGCTTACCATAACTTTCTGTGAAAATCTCAAAAATAGCATCAGATCCTTTTACATGACCTAAAGTACTATCCTCAGAAATAGAAACTAATTTCACTTCCAACCTTCCTTTATCTTGAGACAAATCTCCAGACAAATCTCCAACATATCTTAAAACGTTTTCTGATTCTTGATTGTCTTTTATCTTCTGAAATTCATCATCTAAAACATTTAACTGCTCTAAAAATTCTTCAACTGAAATATTTTGATAAGCCTCTGGTATTAAATTCTGAACCTCAACATCTTCAAATTCATTATGCAAATCTAACTCTCTTGCAAGTATCAATAATTTTCTAGCCACATCATTTCCAGAAAAATCTTCTCTAGGATCAGGTTCTGTAAAACCTTTATCAATGGTTTCTTGAATAATCTCACTAAATGGTTTGTCTTGTACTGAAAAATTATTGAATAAATAACTTAACGTTCCAGAAAATACACCACGAATTCTCGTAATATTCTCACCAGATTCGTGCAATAATTTAATAGTATCAATTAGCGGCAAACCAGCACCAACCGTAGTTTCGTATAAATATTGTTTATTATTTTCTTTTAATTGAACTCTTAAATTTTTATAGAAATCATGAGAAACAGTATTAGCTACCTTATTTGATGACACTAAATCAAATCCAGCTTCAACAAACGGAATATAATTCTCATAAAATACTGAACTTGCCGTATTATCAACCGCTATTAAATTCTCTAAATGATAATTTTTAGCATAAGTAATAATATCATCTATAGTAAATTCTCCTGCCGCTTTAATAGATTCTTCCCAGTTTTGATCTGCTCCATTTTTATTTAAAAGTACCTTCTTAGAATTTGCAATTGCAAAAACATTTAGGTTAATACCTTTACGTTTTTCAATATCGTTTTTAGATTTCAAAATCTGATTAATCAAAGCTCCTCCAACTCCGCCATGACCAAAAACAGCAATGTTTATCTTTTTTGAAATTCCGAAAATCTCACCATGTATAACGTTAACCGCCTTATGTAACTGTTCTTTTTTAACAACCAAACTCACATTTCTACCAGTTACCGTATTATTAAACAATAACGGTGTAATTTGATTTTTTATAAGTGCATTAAATGGCTTATGAAACGAACTTAACTCAATACCAACAATAGATATTACTGCAACATCATCATTAACATCAATCTTATTAACATCTTGCGAATAAAAATCACTTTCAAACTCGTGCTCTAAAGCAATTACTGCTTGTGTTGCTTGATCTGCATTTATAATTAACCCAATCCCTCTTTCTGAAGAGCCTTGAGACACAATACTAACACTAATATTATAACTACTTAAAGCCTTAAATATTCTAGCATCAACGCCAATTTTACCTAACAATCCGCGCCCTTCTAAATTTAGCAACGCTACATTATCTAAAACAGATAATGATGTCACCTCCTTAGTACTTGGCTTCGCTGTAATTAATGTCCCTTCATCATCTGGATTAAACACATTTAATACACGAAGATTAATGTTTTTTTCAACCAAAGGAATAATCGTTTTAGCATGTAAAACAGACGTCCCAAAGTTTGCTAATTCATTTGCTTCACTAAATGACAATTCTCTAATCTTAACAGCATCGGTAACCAAATCTGGATTAGCCGTATAAATACCGTTAACATGCGTATAGTTCTGTAACTCTTCTGCATCTAAATAATTCGCTATTAAAGCCGCAGTATAGTTACTTCCATTTCGTCCTAACGTTGTCGTTTCGTTTTTTAAATTTGAAGCAATAAATCCTGTTATAATATTGACAACATTACCTTTTGATTTAAAATACTCATTAACGTTATCTTTTGAAAGTTTTGCAATAGGTTGCGCATTTCCAAAAGAATCATCGGTCTTAATTAACCGTCTCGCATCTGTTGGTATCGATTCAATATTTCGTTCATTTAATAACTGAGACACCAATTTAACAGATAACAATTCGCCTTGCGCTAAAATATTATCCTTCGTCTTTTGGCTATAATCTCTAAGTAAACTAACGCCTTCAAAAAGCTTATCTAAAATTGAAAATTCTTTAGAAAAATCGATAGTATTAGAAGGCCCTTTTTGGTAATTCTTAAACGCTTCAAGTTTACCTTTATAATCACCTCCTTTTAAAGCTGTGTTTAAAATATCTTCTAGATCATCGGTTGCAGAACCTCTAGCTGAAACGACAACACTGATTCGATCACCACTTTTAATCTTATTTTCAATAATGGAAAGCACTCTATTTAATCCCTCTCCATTTCCTAAAGACTTACCTCCAAACTTTAAAACTTTCATTCTTCTCTTTTTAGAATCTGGCACAAAAATGCCTTCTATTATTTTTTCTAACTGCTCGTATTCCATTAAAAACGCATCATGGCCATGAACGGAATTTATCTCATTGTAAGTCACGTTGGGATGCGTTAAAGCTAATTGCTTATGTGTTTGTCTATTCTCTTCTGCTGTAAAAAACAAATCTGAATCGACACCTACAATATGAATGTTAGCTTCTATATTTTCAAGCACATTAAAATCATTTGCTCTGTTTTTTGTAACATCAATTGTTTTTAACAATTGATTCATTAATTTATAAGCAGATAATTGAAAACGTTCTTGCAATTTTTTACCGTGATGCAACAACCAACTTTCTACATTAAAAATCTCTAAATCATCATTTTTAGAACGATGAAAACGCTCTTTAAAAGATTCTGGCGTACGGTAACATAACATAGCATGCATTCTTGCATCATGCACTGGGTGTTTAGAATTTAGTAAAAATTGCTCTTGAATTTGACAGTTAGCTATTAACCAATCGGTAGATTTCCAATCGGTTGCTACAGCTACTAAATGCTCTGTAAAATTTGGTTTTAACACTGCCATTTCCCATGCAATACCTCCACCTAAAGAGCCTCCAATAGTTGCAAATACTTTTCCTGTTTCTAAACGATCTAAACCTATTAAAAATAAACTTGCAATATCTCTAGCAACAAAATCTTTGTAATTTTCAATAACAAAACCATCATAACCATTACCAGGAATATTGAATGATAAAACGGTGTAAATATTAGTATCTATAACCTTATCTTTACCAACCAAATCTTTCCACCAGCCATTTTCTCCTGCAACTTCACTACTTCCTGTTAAAGCATGATTTACTAAAACAATAGGCGCCGTACCTAACGATTTCCCAAAAACTTGATAACTCAATTGTATCTCAGCATTGCCTACTTTACTTTGAGTAACAAAATCTTTTATTGTAATATGTTGTAATGAGTGCTTCAATTCTTATTTATTTTAAACCGACAAGGTTTTAAATGTTTGCCGGTTATTACTTTTAACTATATCGTTGCAAAGGCTGCCTTTAAATCAGCTTTTAAATCTTCTACATCTTCAAGACCAACAGACAAACGAATTAAATCTCCAGATACACCTGCAGACTCTTGTTCTGCTTCATCTAATTGTTGATGCGTTGTGCTTCCTGGGTGAATAATTAATGATTTTGTATCACCAATATTAGCAAGCAAAGAGAATAACTTTGTATTATCTGCTATTTTTTTAGCTGCATCATATCCGCCTTTATGACCAAATGTTACAATTCCACTTTGTCCTTTTCGCAAATATTTATCTGCTAACGCTTTATACTTACTACTTACTAATCCTGGATAATTTACCCAAGCAATTTCATCTTGCGCTTCTAACCATTCTGCAATTTCGAGCGCATTTGTACTATGTTGCTTAATTCTAACAGGAAGTGTTTCTAGTCCTTGAATAATATTAAAAGCATTTGTTGGACTTAAAGCTCCTCCAAAATCTCTTAATCCTTCTAAAATTAATTTAAAAGTATATGATGCCGCTCCTAAAGCGTCGTTATAAACTAAACCGTGATATCCTGCAGATGGCTCTGTAAATTCAGGAAACTTTCCGTTCGCCCAATTAAATGTTCCTCCATCTACTATTGCTCCCCCTAGTGATGTTCCTTGTCCGCCAATATATTTTGTTAAAGAGTGAATTACAATATTCGCTCCGTACTTCAAAGGATTTAACAATGCAGGCGTTGCAACTGTATTATCAACAATAAAAGGTACTTCAGCTGCTTTTGAATGCACAGAAATAGCGTCTAAATCTAACACATCTAACTTTGGATTACCTAAAGATTCAACAAAAAAGGCTCTTGTATTATCTTGAACTGCTGCTGCAAAATTATCTGGATTAGAGGCATCTACAAATGTTGTAGTAATACCTAATCTAGGTAAAGTTACGCTTAACAAATTATATGTCCCACCGTAAAGACTACTAGAAGCTACTATATGATCTCCTGCTTTTAACAGTGTTAATAGCCCTGTTGAAATTGCAGCAGTTCCTGAAGCAAATACTACGGCTCCAATACCACCTTCTACAGCCGCTAAACGATCTTGTAGAATTTGATTAGTTGGGTTATTAAGTCTGGTGTAAATAAACCCAAGTTCTTTTAATGAGAATAGGTTTGACGCATGGTCTGAATTGTTAAACACATACGATGATGTTTGATAAATAGGAACTGCTCGTGTTCCTCCGTTTACAGTAACGTCATGCCCTACATGTAATGCATTTGTTGCTAATTTTTGATTGCTCATTTTTCTAATATCTTATTTAGTTAAACTTAAAAATTCCCACATTCGCGAGAATAACAAATTCATTTGAAACTTAAATGCAAAAGCACCTCAGAATTCTTTTGACTTAATAGAAAAATGTTATAAAGAGTTTTAAAATTACCGCATGTAATCTTGTTAGGTTATCTATCCAAATACCAATAAATGAACTGGTAATTCAAGTAGAATTTAGCACCTTCTTTAATAAGTTTAAAGGGTTGCTAAGGTTTCAACGGGTCTATCCCTCCACCTTTCTTGATAACATTTCAATAAGTGTTTGAACTTTGTTTTGCAAATATCGTTCAGAAAAGTTAATATCCAAATTTTTTTGCACAATAATTTTGAACTTAATAGAAATTTGAAGCTTACAACCAAAATATTCAGGATGAAAACAATATCTTTTTTAAATATCTGTAATCATTCATAATCCTGTAATTCCATCAATAACATGTCTATCTAAGAGTTTTTCTTCAAAATACCTTCGATTAAGTTTGTACACAAATTCATTTAGATACAACTGGAGGTATTTTCGTTTGATTTTATAATAATTACCTAACTGATGTTACGCAGCGATTTGACTAATATTAATATTTTGATGTTGATAACTTATCAAGTTCTTTCCAAGCAATTTTTGTAGCGGCGAGCCAAATTTGACTTTTCATAGCATAATGATTTTTATTTGTTCTCACTTTTAAACGCTCAAGTTTGCAAAAAGCAATCATTGAAGCAGTAAAATGTGCTTGTTGCGTTTTTACTGTTTTAGTTGGTGCTTTAGCAAAAGC
>CALKXS010000016.1 GCA_938003745.1 uncultured Algibacter sp. | reverse complement strand
TACCCTTTATTCATACCATTACTTCGGATAATGGAAAAGAATTTACCAACCATAAAGCTATAGCAGAAGAATTAAATATCGATTTTTACTTTGCCAAGCCCTACCACAGTTGGCAAAGGGGAGCAAACGAAAATTTAAATGGCTTAATAAGACAGTATTTCCCGAAAAAATCTAACTTTGATAACATCAAAATCCAACAGGTAAATGATGCCGTTGAAAAATTAAATAATAGACCCAGAAAAAGATATAACTTCTTAACAACTAATGAAAAGTTTAATGAATTTATAATTCAAAACTCTAGTGTTGCCTTTATGACTTGAATCAACCAACCCTCAAATAATGCCTAATGGAAACTAACCAAAAAGAACAAAATATTGCCATTAATCAAAGTTATAAATACGCAGCAAACCATTATTTGAACAAAATAAGAGTTCTGAAGAAGTGAAAGATTCTCTTATAGATGAAGGTTTAGATACTGAAAGTTCTCTAAAAGTTATTGAACAACTTAAACAACAAGCTAAAAATCTAAAAAGGAAGAAGCAAACAAAAATATGGCGTACGGAGCACTTTGGTGCATTGGAGGCACTATTCATACTATTGTAGATGTCGGATATATTTTTTGGGGAGTTATTGCCTTTGGTACTTTTCAGTTTATAAAAGGAGCAGTAAATTCAAATTAAACGAGAACTACCATACTTCTAAAAATTGAGCAATTAAATGATTAGAACAAAAAAACTACCTAACCAAAACCTCACTTTTAACTATCATAACTTGAACACCTTCAAGAAAGTTTTTTTGCGTTTCTAAAAATTGATTGACATTGGATGTTGTGTCTACAATTTCAATAAGATGTGGATGTTTAAAGTACTGAATTTCAATGGTACTCGAATTTATTTTTTGGCTTTCAAAATTCACCTTACTAACGTTTAAATACAACACTTCCTTTAACTTGAGTCTTTAGCTCTTTTTATTAATTCGGTTGAAAAATCTGAAGCATATAGTTTTTTTCAAAAAGATTGTTTTTTAATTTTGTTTTCGTATTCAAAATAAATCCTAACAGTTATAAGTTCGTTCATTTTTCAGCTCTTTTATTTTCAATATCTGATAAAGGCAAGACTTTTTCATCTACAAATGAATTATGCTTTGGACTTCCAATAATTTGTGAAGAATACACCCCAGAGTGTCCCGAAAATAGATAAGCTGTACTACAAGCAAGCGCTATAAAAACTCCAGATTCAATTCCAAAAAGTTCTATACCCATTATAGTACATGCAATAGGCGTATTTGTTGCACCAGCAAAAACTGCCACAAACCCCATACCTGCGAGCAGCGGCATTGGTAAAGGTATAAACCATATTAATACATTACCTAAAGTAGCTCCAATAAAAAACAATGGTGTTACTTCTCCCCCTTTAAAACCTGCCCCAAGTGTAAACGACGTCAATAATAATTTTAATATAAAATCATAAGAATTGAGATTAATATTAAATGCATCTACAATGGTTGGTATACCTAAACCTATATATTTGGTTGTACCTATTAAATAAATAGTTACAGCCAATACAATGCCGCCAATAACGGGTCTTAAGGGCGGATATTTAATAGTTTTTTTAAACAAGCTACTCCAAAAGTGAGTAGACTTAGAAAATAACATGGCAACAAGACCAAAAATAATTCCTGCAAGTAAACACCATAATAAATTAACAGGCGTCATACCTGCTACCGAATCAATATGATAATGTGTATGCGAAACATTCCATACCGTGCAAAAATAATCTGCAAAAATAGCAGCCATGAAACTAGGTATAATGGCATCTAACCGCATTCTTCCCAAAATTAAAACTTCTAGAGCAAAAATACCTCCTGCTAGTGGCGTTCCAAAAACCGAAGCAAACCCTGCGCTAATACCAGCTATTAAAACAATTTTTCTATCTCGTTTTGATAATTTAAGTGCTTTTGTGAATCTATCTGCAATGGCTCCCCCTATTTGTACAGCAGTTCCTTCTCGTCCTGCAGAGCCTCCAAAAAGATGTGTTAAAACGGTTCCAAACAATACTAATGGTGCCATTCTAAAAGGAATTATTTTTTTAGGTGAATGATATTCTTCAAGTAATAAGTTATTTCCTTTAACCACGCTATTACCGTATAAATGATACGATAAGCCTATTATAAAGCCACCTACGGGAAGTAATGCTATTATCCATAAATTGTTTTCTCTATATTGATTTGCCCACTCTAAACTTATTAGAAAAAATGCCGAAACGCTTCCTACAATACCACCTAGAAGCAAACAGATGAAAACCCACTTTACAAGGTAGAGTAATGATGGAATTTGCTCAAACGAGAATAAAAACTTTTTTATTTTATCCATACAACCTTAAATGAATGATTCTAAACTATAGAAGATATTAGATATTATTAGTCCTAAATTTAAATAGTTTACGGCAAAATTGTTACCTAATTTTGGAAAGCAAATATAAACTAAAAAAATATGTTAGAACAACTATGGCAGACACATGCGTTAACGATTAAACGGCATGTTTGAAATCCTTTTTGTTTTTCTCAAAAAATTGAGTAGTGCAAGCGTGTTAAAACGCCCAAAAACAAAAGAATCCTGCACAAGGCAGGATTCTTAATTTTATTTATGAGATACTAAAACAAGTTCAGTATAACATTTTATGATACAAATAAAGGTCTGTTTTGCATTAAAGCATTTACCTTTCCTTTGATAGTTTCTAAAATTGCTTCGTTTTCAAAGTTAGTTACCACTTCATCAACCAAATCTACAATAGTAATCATATCCTCTTCTTTTAAACCACGTGTAGTAACAGCTGCAGTTCCTAAACGGATACCAGATGTTACAAACGGTGATTTATCATCGAACGGTACCATGTTTTTGTTTACTGTAATATCTGCTTTTACTAAAGCTTGTTCAGCATCTTTACCAGATAGGTTTTTGTTACGTAAATCTATTAACATACAGTGGTTATCTGTACCGTTAGATATAATTTTATAGCCTTTGGCAACTAATGCGTCTGCCATTGTAGATGCATTTTTCTTAACTTGTAATTGATATTCTAAGAAATTGTCTGTAAGTGCTTCTCCAAACGCTATTGCTTTTGCTGCGATAATGTGTTCTAATGGTCCTCCTTGATTTCCTGGAAAAACAGCAGAATCTAATAAAGATGACATTTTACGTAAGTTTCCGTTTTTAAGTTTGATACCAAATGGGTTTTCAAAATCTTTCCCCATCATAATCATTCCTCCTCTAGGCCCTCTTAATGTTTTGTGAGTTGTTGTTGTAACAATATGACAATGAGGTAATGGATCATTTAAGATACCTTTTGCAATTAATCCTGCAGGATGCGAGATATCTGCCATTAAAATAGCACCAACGCTATCTGCTATAATTCTAAAACGTTTAAAATCAATATCACGAGAATAAGCTGATGCTCCTGCGATGATTAATTTTGGTTGTTCTTTTGTTGCTACTTCTTGGATTTTATCATAATTTAAAACTCCCGTTCCCTCTTCTACCCCGTAAAATGATGGTGTATAAAGTTTTCCAGAAAAGTTTACTGATGATCCATGAGTTAAATGCCCCCCGTGAGATAAATCAAATCCTAATATTTTGTCTCCTGGTGTTAAACAAGCATGGTATACTGCTGTATTTGCCTGACTTCCAGAGTGAGGCTGTACGTTTACATAATTAGCACCAAATAAAGCTTTTGCCCTATCTATCGCTATTTGTTCAACTTCATCTACAACTTCGCAACCACCATAATAACGCTTTCCAGGATACCCTTCTGCGTATTTATTGGTTAATACAGAGCCTGCAGCTTCCATAACTTGTGGGCTTACAAAATTCTCTGATGCAATAAGTTCTATACCATGTAATTGGCGTTCTTTTTCGGCTTCAATAAGTTCAAAAATCTGTTCGTCGCGTTGCATAAAATTAAATAAATGATTAAATTTTAAGCAAAAATAACAAATAGATTAGTGATAGTCATCACAAAATGCACAATTACTATTAAGTTTTCAACTATTTTATAAACGATTAAACATAATGTAGATTTTATATGATATTTTGAAGTAAGACAAAAAAACATATACGCTTGATAAGAATCCAATAAATAAACAATCCTGATAGAAAATCTTGGTTATATGTTGATAAACATTCTGATTTTCCTATTCAAAGTATATCTTTTGGAGTTTTCTTAACACGAGACGATATTATTACTATTGGTACACGTATTGGAGACACCACCATAGACCTTGGTGCTTTACACCAATTAGGCTATTTTTCTAATATTCCTTTAACAGATGATATTTTTTTCAAGATACTTTAAATGATTTTATTGTAGATGGTAGACAAACATGGCATGCCGTTAGAAATAGAATTTCAGATATTTTTGATGAAAAAAACAACGAGCTAAAAGAGACTGTTCTTTTTCATTTAGACGGAATTGAAATGCAATTACCTGTACAAATTGGTGATTATACAGATTTTTTACTCGAGCATAGAATATGCACGTATTTGTCACTTTTGAAATTTTAAATTGAAATGAACAAAACTACTCAGAATAATGGCTTTTAGTTAAGTTTTGTTTTCGCTTAACATGTGTGTGTGTTTCAACCGTTAATTGGTTTTCATTAAAGTGTGTTAATTGTAATTCTATAAAAACGATCTCATTAAGAAAAGCAGGCTTTAAATATGCTATTTGATTTTTAATAGACACCCTAATTTCCTTTCTTTTTTGGCCATTTTGTATATCTTTATATTGTAATTATCAATTAGAGCATCTTCACGGTGGTTCATGAAGTAGTTTACATAACTTCCGTTGTTAAGATGATTAAAAGGATCGCAATCTTGAAATCTAACTTTTGTTGATGTATTTTATACTTTTGGTAATTGATTCATGTTTTATAAAATCAGAATATACCATTTAGTATATTTGTGATTAAAAAATATTATAATTTAAGTTCTGTTTCTATAATCTTGTCAACAAGATCCATAGTGTCTTTCATGTATTGTTCATCATTCATAGTATATGTCATAAATATGGCGCCTTGAATAATAGTATCTATTCGTTTAGCATAGATAATAGGATTTATGTTTGTTGAGATTTCATTAGCTTCTATACCATTTTCAATAATAGTACATAATTGATCTTGAATTCTTTGAATGACATCTCGTACTTTTTTTAATAATATAGAATTACTATTATTAGCATCTACTCCAATATTTAATACAGGACATCCACCCAGTTGTTTACTAAAAGAGTAGTAGTTACGATAGAAATCTGAGATAAGATGTAGTTTTTGAATAGGAGAATCACTTTGTGCTAAATGATCTGATAAAGGTTTCATTAAAAACCGCACCATATATTTGAAACTTGCGAATGCTAATTCTTCTTTATTTTTAAAATTACCATAAATGGCTCCTTTGGTTAAACCAGTTGCTTTAGTAATATCACTTAAGCTAGTTGCAGCATATCCATTTTTATTAAAAATAGGCGCCGAAATCTCAATAATATGTTGTGATGTTAATGCTGCTTTAGTTTTCAATTGAATATCCGTAATTAGGCATAATTATAAAAAAGGCTTATTTTAGATAAAAAAATAAGGATGAATATTTTCAGTTTTACAGCCCATTTTGATGGTGAGGAGTCCTGTCGTAATCACTTTAAGGCAGAGCGAGATAAAATAGGAGTTGTCTGTAAAAGATGTGCTCACGATAGTCATTATTG
>CALKXS010000015.1 GCA_938003745.1 uncultured Algibacter sp. | reverse complement strand
AGCTATTTAAAAATAATGTAAAAATAACTCAATCTATGAGTAGAAAAGCGAACTGTTGGGATAATGCGGTAGCCGAGAGTTTTTTTAAAACACTCAAATACGAATGCACTAATAGATATAACTTCAAAAATATTTCTCAGGCTCATCAAATTATTGAAGATTACATCAATTGGTATAATTATGAAAGATTATACTCGAGTTTAGGATACCTAATACCAGCAGAAATGGAATTGAAAATCAAATTAAAAAACATGAATAAAGTCGCTTAAAAAAATCTACCAAATTTACTAGGTAGTCTACCCCAGAAGAATTAAAAACAATAACTTTATAGAGAATTTAGAAAATTAAACAGTGCGATTCTGGAGAAGCTTACAGTAGAATATGGGAATGCATATCTAGAAAATCACCAAGCATATCTACAAGGTAATTCTTTTTAGAAAAAATGTTGATCATATTCAAATTTAGAATTAATAAAACAAATTTGATTTGATAATAAAATTCAATCCTTTATTGTTTTTTAACAACGAATTTTAATGATTTATTCATTGGTGGATTCAAGTCATAAAGGCAACACTAGAGTTTTGAATTATAAATTCATTAAACTTTTGATTAGTTGTTAAGAAGTTATATTTTTTTCTGGGTCTATTATTTAATTTTTCAACGGCATCATTTACCTGTTGAATTTTGATGTTATCAAAGTTAGATTTTTTCGGGAAATACTGTCTTATTAAGCCATTTAAATTTTCGTTTGCTCCCCTTTGCCTGCTGTGGTAGGGCTTAGCAAAGTAAAAATCGATATTTAATTCTTCTGCTATAGCTTTATGGTTGGTAAATTCTTTTCCATTATCCGAAGTAATGCTATGAATAAAGGGCGTCCAAGGCTCTAAGAGTTCAATGGTTTTAAGCTCTCTATCTGTTTAGCTTCTTTACTATTAACATATGCCATTTTTAAGAATCCTGTGGCTCTATCATTTATAGTAAGTAAAGCACCCTTATGATCTTTGCCAATAACTAAGTCAATTTCTAAATCACCAAATCTTTCCTTTTTCTCTACTATTTTAGGGCGTTTTTCTATATTAACTCTACCTGGTATTTGCCCTCTTTTAGTGTTGATATTCCCTCTTTTCTGATAGCGTTTCCCCCGAGTTCTTAAATACTTGTAGAGCACTCCGCCTTGCTTTTTGTCTTGCCAAATAAATTGATAAATTCGCTCAAGGCTAACACAAGAGACATCGTATATTTTAGAATACCCAACAATCTGTTCTGGGCTATAGGCTTCTTTAATCCATTGAGTTATAAAATCTCTAATTTCTTGAGTCAAACGAATCGATTTAGGCTTATTGGCTTGCCTTTGGTGGTATTTCTTTTGAGCTAAGTCAACTTGATAAGCACCACTTCTTTGGTCTGAATTTCGTTGTAATTCTCTTGAAATAGTAGATTTGTGAACGCCAATACTTTTGGCTATTTCTATAAAACTATTTCCTTACTTTTGCAAATGGTAGATCTCATATCTTTGAAGTCATTCTAAATGGGCCATTATTTTCAAGTTTTTGCGACCTAAAAATATAACCTTTTTAGTACTCTTCACACTTTTTCATTTTGCCTGGGCAAAATGAAAAAGTGTGAAGAGTTTTTTTAACAGCTAAAGCTGTTGCGTTTATGACATGAATCTAAGATTTATAATAATGTTCCTAGAACTATTTTGCGTAATACTCGAAAGACTCAATAATTAATTCATTTTCAACAATACAGTCAATCTTTGCTTCACCTATACTTTTTAATAAGACGAAATTTATATTACCGTGGTTATTCTTTTTGTCATATTTAAGAAGTTCCATTATAGGATTATGATCTTCTTTTTTTATTTCAACTTTTCCATAGTAATTAGCAAACAAATTTTTAATAGTATTTGTGGTCTCCATTGGAAAACCTGCTAGTTTAGATGATAGAAAACAAGCCTGTACCATACCTATAGCAATAGCTTCTCCGTGTAATAAGGTTGTTTTGTTATCATTACTTAAAAAATAAGACTCAATTGCATGTCCTAAAGTATGTCCGAAATTCAATGTTTTTCTTAAACCGTTTTCTCGAGGATCTTTATCAACCACATTTTTCTTTATTAATACAGATTCATATATTAAAACATCCAAATCGTCTAAAGAAAGGCTTGCTAAGTCGGTAAACTTATTCCAATAAGATTTGCCAGTTATTAGACCATGTTTTAACATTTCGGCTAAACCAGAGCGCATCTCATTAGTTGGTAATGAGTTTAAATATTGAGTATCTATTAACACTATATCTGGTGTGCTTATTACTCCAACTTGATTTTTTAAATGACCTAAGTCAACTCCTGTTTTACCTCCAACAGATGCATCTACCATAGATAATAATGTTGTTGGTACATTTATATAAGCTATTCCTCGCTTAAATGTAGAAGCAACAAAGCCTCCTAAGTCTGTTACAACGCCACCACCAACACTTATTAGTAAGCTCTTTCTATCACCATCTAAATCAGATAATGTATTCCATACACCAACACAAGTATCTATAGTTTTATTTATTTCTCCATGTTCTATTTCAATTATTTCTAAAGCAACATCTGTTTCTAATTTTTCTAGAAAATAAGGCAAACATAACTTATGGGTATTCGTATCTACTAGAATAAAAATTTTAGAAAAGTTGTTGTTCTTTACATGTTTATTTAAAGAAGGATAGCAGGCATTATTAAAATGAATGATACCGTTGTTTGCTGTAATAGAATCCATGAATAAGTAATATTATTTAAGGCTGTGAAATTAAGGAGTTTTTGGATAAAATGGTAACTTAGTTGCAATTATATTTATAAATTTTGGAATGATTATAGAACCCATTTTTGATAATATAACAATTGCTTCTTCTCTTAAAAGTGACTCTGAGTTAGAACGTGCTTATTTTTTATTTAAAATGATACTAATTGAACCCTTAGTTAGAATTGGTACAGCAGCAACTAATTTTGCTATAAAAGCACATTTGCCTATTGAAGGATTAATAAAATCTACAGTTTTTGATCATTTTTGTGGAGTAGTCAATGAAGATGCTTGCTTGCTTGTTATAAACAGGATGTTTGAAAAAGGTGTTAGCTCAGTTTTAGATTATTCTGTAGAAGGAAAGGAAAGTGAAACAGAATTTGATTCAGCAATGCAAAAGATTTTAAAAATTATTGATTTTGCTAATGAGAAAGATTCTATTCCTATTGCGGTATTTAAACCAACCGGATTGTGTACTACCTAACTTTTGTGGGACGCTTTTTAAAGACATATTAAGCAACTATTTTAAGTTTGTTATAAAATTCGATTTCCGTTTGACATGGTGTTTTGTATTTTAGGGTGAATGTAGTCTTTTACGATTATACCAAACTTCAATATATTCAAATATAGCTATTTTAGCCTCTTGTTCATTTTTAAATTTATTATGATGAATCATTTCGGTTTTTAATGTTTTAAAAAGCTTTCTGCTACTATATTATCCCAATAATTTTCTTTTTTACTCATACTTTGGGTGATTAAAGAGTTTGATTACTATAGTTAAGTATAGCCAACCTGTATCTGTTTTGATATAAGTAATATCAGATACCTAAGCTTGATTCAAACAGGTCATTTTAAAATATCTATTTAATCTTAGTACATGACAAAAATACAACCTATTGATTTCCAATATATTAAGTGTTGGGTTGTTATCATAAAACATTGATTTTCGGTATATTAGATAAATAATTCTGACTTATTTCTCTAATGAAGGAAACCAATGTTATCACTAAAAATAGTGAATTAACTCGTGTCCTTAACACTCATTTACAAGGAAAAATAAATTTAGCGCGATTAAAACTGATTACACATTTTGTAATCGCCTTATGCAAAGTACAAACAGTTACTTTTGAAAAGCTAGCTAATGCTTTTGATACCTAATCTAGCTGTGATTCTCTTTAAGACGCATATAGCGCTTTATTGCTAATTACAATTTAGGTGCAAACCTTATTGCTCGTCTTGTTTT